>DAOWEE010000378.1 GCA_030638625.1 Methanosarcinales archaeon | reverse complement strand
GAATTTGCACAGCGGGTATGCGTCATGTCAGGCGGGATGATCATTGGTGAGGGTACACCCATGGAGATATTCGGCAGGCCCGACCTGATAGCAAAGACCCACCTGCGTCTGCCTGTGGTGGCCCAGTTGATGGAGCAGTTGAAGGAAGCCGAACTGGATGTGGCAGTGGAACTTACTGTGGACGGGGCTAGGGATGAGATATTGAAGGTTGCAGGCAGGCGGGGATAGGCATGCACATCACCCTTTACGATATTGAGCGGGAATCATACAGGGAAAGCCTGCTGCACAATATGGACGGGCGTGTCAAGATGTTGATGACCCTGGTCGTCATAATCTATGCAGTCAGCCTGTCCAGGCTTGATATTGTCACCATTGAGCGGCTGGTCGTCCTGTGGTTATACCTGGTAGCGCTCATTATAGTTGCAGGCTTGAACCCGGTATATGTGGCTGCCAGGATAGCAATTGCACTTCCTTTCGGACTGGGCGTATCAGTGCTGCAGCCCTTTATCAGGCAGCCTTTCATAACTGAATTTACTGTGCTTTACCACCTGCCGTTAGGTATTACTGTGACGGCAGAGGGCCTGCTGTTCGGTAGTGTCCTGCTCGCCAAGTTCATGGTATGTGTCACCGCAGTAGTGCTGCTATCTTCGACTACCCAGATGCGCGATATGGTAGCCAGTGCCCGCAGGCTGGGGCTGCCTGCTGAACTGACGTTGCTTTTCAGTATGATGGTGCGCTACCTGTTTGTGTTCTGGAGCATGCTCAGGCGTATCAGGACTGCCCAGAAGACCAGGTGCTTTGATATCTGGAATAAACAGGTGCCCAGGCGCTGGATACTTGAACAGATAGGAAATTCAATAAGTTCCCTGTTCCTCCGTTCGTATGAGCAGGGTGAGCGCACCTACTACGCTATGTTGTGCCGGGCATATTCGGCAGATTCACAGGTGTGCGTGGGATTGCATAATGTGTGTGCAAAGGATTATCTGATGTTTTCAACCACGCTCATTCTTATAGGACTGGTACAGTTCTGGATTTAACTAAAAAGGCCTGTATTTCCTGAACCTATATTTCCTCTGGATTAATGGTATCAAGTTTGACGTGCTGTATACCTTTGTTCTTTACAATATTTTCGTATATTTCCCGAATCTTCCCTGCCTCACCTTTAAGGATGATCACTTCCACGCAAGTGTCATTTTCCATGTGGATGTGAACCGAGGAGCGGATAATGTCGAGGTACTTGTGCTGTATATTGTTCAGTGTATCTTCTATGCCTTTTTGATGATGGTTGTATGCCAGAGTTATGGTGGCGGCCCTGTCCCCTTCGATACTGCTCATCCAGTCGTAATACCTGATATATCCCCTTATGGCGTCCCTTATACCTTCTGACCTGGAAGAATAACCACGGTTTTTTATAATCACATCGAATTTCTCAAGTAAATTTTCCGGAAGTGAAACCCCTATACGTGATAATTCTGTATCCATTGTAAAATAATCTCCTTTAAATTGCTAACTGTAAAACTATTTCTTTGTACATGAAATTTTTCATTGAATTATTGGTATCATGGATACATAATATAGCACAAAATACTTATACACGAATGATAATGTATAATTTCGTATTACGAATTAATTAAATAATAGTACTAATATTATTATGGGAGGAGTTGTATGCATATTGGAGACGGTTTAATACCATTGGGCCAGACAATCATTTACTGGCTGATTGCCCTGGTCTTTATAGCAAAGTCCCTTGAATGGGCACGGAAAGATTTAGATGAAATGAAAGTACCCATGCTGGCAGCCCTTGGTGCTGGCATATTTGCCATCCAGGCAATGAACATACCAATACCCTGGGGCACCAGCGGTCACATGATGGGCGCAGCCCTGGCAGCCATCATTCTGGGCAGTCCCTTTGCCGCGGTGCTGCTGCTCACACTTGTACTGGTTGTGCAGGGTGTGGTATTTGGGGACGGTGGCATCACAGTAATGGGAGCCAATATTGTCAATATGGGCGTTGTTGGTGGTTTTGTAGGATTCTATTCGTACAATGCTCTAAAAAATAGTATTGGAATGACGGGTGCTTCTTTCGCTGCCGGTTGGCTATCCATCTTTATTGCTTCGCTGGTCTGCGCTGTACAGTTGTATTTTGCAGGCACATTTCCTTTAATGGAAGGTCTGTTATTCATGGGGCTGTACCATGCAGTTATCGGGGTGGTGGGTGAAGGATTGATCACAGCCATTGCCCTGAACAGGATAATGGCGGTGCGACCCGATGTTGTATCTGAGAAATCAGTGACGGGGCCGGGTGTGGCAGCATGAAAAATAATGGAATTATTATTGCCGGAGCAGTGATAGCTATCATCATCTCAGTGCTGGCTCCGTTTTTGGCATCCAGCAACCCGGACGGCCTGGATATGAACCTTATCAATCTGGTAGGCGGAGGCAGCGAGGAACATGCAGAGGAGATTATCGGTGAAAGGGCACCCATTGAATATGAGGCACCATTGCCTGACTATTCCATAGCGGGAATGGGCAAGTTAGGTGAAATCGGGGCTATTGTCGGTGGTACCTTATTGATGCTGGGGATATCCCTGGGTCTTGGTAAGGTACTTGGTAAAAAACAGGGGACTTAAACGTCCCCTGATTACTATTTCTCAATTTAATTTAGAAATTAAGTCTATTTTTAGACTTTTATTAACCGCGTCATAGCAAGTTCCATTGGGTTTTTAATTGAGTATTGTCCTATATGTTTAACCGGATTGTCCGGGAAAACAGATAAGGATGATTTTTCATGTTCTTTGAACCCATAAACATTAATGGACTTCACATCTCCAACAGGTTCGTGCGCTCAGCCACCCACGAATGGCTGGCAGAGGACGACGGCACACCCACACCAGCCATCGGCGACATGTACGAGGAACTGGCAAAGTACGAAGTCGGTCTCATCATATCAGGCTATTCCTACGTGAATCCGGCAGGTAAGAGCAGTAAGCGCCAGCAGGGCATCTACGATGACAGGTTTATCGGACCATACAGGCAGATAACCGAGCGGGTGCACAAATACGGCGGCAAGATTTCACTACAGGTCGTCCACGGCGGCAGGCAGGCCCTGGTCACGCCAGAGTATCCACAGACCATGGCGCCCTCGGCAGTTAAGGACTCATCATCCGGAAAGATGCCCCAGGCCATGACCGAAGAGCAGATACTGGGGACCATCGAGGATTTTGCCCAGGCAGTGCGCCGGGCGCAGGAAGCAGGTTTTGATGCGGCGCAGCTTCATGTGGCACACGGCTTTTTGCTCAGTAGTTTCATCTCACCCTACACTAACCGGCGTACTGATGAATGGGGCGGGTCAGTGGAGAACCGTACGCGCATCATTTTAGAGATTATCAGGCGCGCCCGGGAGCTGGTGGGTGATGACTTCCCGATAATGGTGAAGATGAATGCTACGGATGGGTTTGGGAATAAGGGTCTGGATGCGCCTGAGTGTGTGGAGATTGCTGTGGCGCTGGAGCGGGCAGGAGTATGCGCCATCGAAGTTAGTGGCGGGATAATGGAAGCTGGTGAGGTGATGTCCAGGCGGGCGGTCAATTCGCCTGAAATGGAGGCGTATTTCAGGGATTATGCCCGGATGATAAAACAGGCTGTGGACATCCCTGTGATGCTGGTTGGGGGCATGAGGTCCAGGGCTGTGATGGAGGAGATGCTTGAGGGGGGTTATGCTGATATGGTGTCGGTGAGCAGGCCTTTTATCAGGGAGCCTGATTTGGTTGTGAAGTTCAGGGAGGGTGTGCATGAGGCTGAATGTACTTCGTGTAACGGGTGTTTTGATGAGAGCGGGGTTCGGTGCAATTTAGGTAGATGAGTGTCTGTGAAATTATATTGTCCCATACATTGATTTTACCCAAAACGACTGATAGAACCCTTTTTTTTAGGAAGGTTGTTTTGGATTCATTGTTCATGTGCAAATGCGGTATGCAAGATATGAGTAAATGTTGCGGTGTGTATTTGCATTGGTGAATATCCCAAATATTTATCGTTCCGGTGAGAGAAGAAACAACATACGAGCAGTGTCTTGCAACCCGAATCTCTCAACTTTATTTGCATTCAAAGCTATCAAATACTGATAACTTTAATAACTGTTATAAGTGAATATAATGGCTGAAATAACCACTATTCCTGTAGCAAAATCAATTCGAAACAGATTGAAAACCTATGGTTTAAAAGGTGAGACATACAACGATATTCTCCAGCACTTATTGGATGAGGTGGACTATGGGGAATTCATGGAACACCAATATAAACACTTAGTGGAAAAGGAAATATTCGTCACGCTGGATGAAATTTAATGAGTTTTACTGTAAGTTGATAGAGTGGTGAACATATTCCATGAAACACATCAAATGGCAACTCCTATTCGGCATGGCATTGGTCATATTATCAGCACTCTGGTATTTCGCACACTACTTAATCTTCCATGACGTCCACCACATCTTTATCTACCTGATAGGAGACATCGCCTTTGTTCCCATCGAAGTTTTGCTGGTGACCCTGATAATACACCAACTGCTTGACAGAAAAGAAAAACACAACAGGCTGGAAAAACTCAACATGGTCATAGGAGCCTTCTTCAGCGAGGTCGGAACAAGACTGCTCACCCGCTTTTCAGACCACGACCCAGATCTGGACAAAATCAAAGAAGGGCTCATAGTGACAGGTGACTGGTCAGACAAGGATTTCTCCAGTGCTGACAAACACCTGAGGAATTACGAATTCAGTGTTGATATGTCACAAATAGATCTGGTTGAACTGCGCGATTTCCTTGTGGGGAAGAGGGATTTCATGGTAAGGTTGCTGGAAAACCCCATCCTGCTTGAACATGAATCCTTCACAGAACTGCTCAGGGCAGTATTCCACCTCACTGAAGAACTGGCCAGCAGGGAGGATGTTAATCAATTGCCGGATACCGACATTGAACACTTGGCCGGTGACATAAAGCGTGCATATACCCTACTTGTCAACTCCTGGCTTGACTACATGGAACACTTGCAGGGCAATTATCCCTACCTGTTCTCACTTGCCATGAGGACCAACCCATTTGACATGGAAGCTTCCCCAGTAGTAAAATAAATAGGTAATGACATCTAACGCTAAAGTAGAATCGGGTTCAAATCATTGGGGGAGTTTCATTAACCATGACCAGTATCCAACTTTACACATTGAGTACATGTGTGTACTGCAAGGCCCTGAAAAAGTATCTCAGGGATAACGGCTATGAATTTGATTATGTCGACGTGGATAAATTATCAGGGAGCGAAAGGGAAGAAGCACTATTGAAGATAATGGAATTGAACCCATCTATCAGTTTTCCCACAGCAGTGATAAACGGGGTGGTAATAGTGGGTCATGATAGAGAGAAAATAGATAGGGCGTTGGGACTATGAATAAAGATACAGAGGCTCTGTACAGGGAATTAAAGCAGCTGGCCGACGAGGACGGATATATCCTGCAGTCCGATAAGGTCATACTTGAAGACCTGCTTATCGGCCTCATCGAGAACGAAAAACGTTATGGATACCGCTCATGCCCATGCCGGCTGGCCTCAGGAACCCTGGCTGATGACATGGATATCATCTGTCCATGCGACTACCGTGACCCGGACCTTGAGGATTTCGGGTGTTGCTACTGCACATTATATGTGACCGAAGACTGGATAAGCAGCAAAAAACCCCACCTACCGATTCCTGAACGGCGTCCTGTGGAGAAGATACTGGGTAAAGGAGAGGATTTGGATATGACAGTGGAAGAAGGCAGCGAGAAAATCTCAGTCTGGCGTTGTACGGTTTGCGGGTACCTTGCCGCAAGGGCCGAGCCGCCTGCACAGTGCCCCATCTGCAAGGCAAAGAAAGAGCGCTTCGAGAAGTTTTTGCTTAAATAATATTAATAATAAGACGTCCCGACCGGGACTCGAACCCGGGTCTAAAGCTCCGCAAGCTTCAAGGATATCCGCTACCCTATCGGGACACTGCTCGCCTTACATCATACGGTGAGCGAACTTCTTATTCTATCCAATTGTCTTAAACCTTATCTATCACCTGTCGAAGACCATCAACTTCTTTTCTGAGTTCACCAAGTTCACTGTGCATTTGCGTGAGCAGGTTATAGGTGGGACTCCGCTCATCCTTTACTGCCTGCTGCTGTGAGAAGACCATTTTACTGGGCAGGATGAACATGTACACCAATATCATAGCCAGCAGTGCCCCGGCAGCCAGGGCTCCAAGGAACAGCAGGTAGTTGGGGAATAACTGGCGCATGTATGCATCGCCTGGGTTGTAGTACTGTATCCTGGTCACCAGTACGAAATTCAGCATTGAGAACAGGAACATGGTCTCGCTGACCAGTATCAGCATTCCGCCTAAGTGCGTAGACATGCGTTTTTGTTTTGGTATAAATCTGGTAATGGGCATGGTTGAATCACTCCACCCCTTCATTCTTTTAACAGTATTTAGGGATTGCAGTATTTGAAATGCAATGTGGAGGCTGTAATTGGTAGATTGTCAGACATAAACGACAATTTAGTACTAAAATTGTCAGATTCAACCGACAATTTTGGAATAACGAAGCCAATAAAAATTAAACAAGACTACAGAGAAGCCCCTATTTCCCTGGCCTGTTCCAGCTCTTCATTATTACTTGAAATCTCTCCCCGCTCGTAAGCCGTTGGCAGCAATACATCTGCAATACCCACACCCAGGTAGTCCAGCGACAGCCTGAACATGGTAACAACCGGCTCACAGGCACCAGCTCCTTCAGCAGAAGGAATGACCAGCACCGCCCGTTTCCCTTTCAGTGTTTCGGTTTCGCTGTAAGGCAGCAGCCGGTCCATAAGCAGTTTCATGGGACCTGACGGCCCGTACCAGTACAGGGGCGTGCCGAACAATATCACATCCGCGCCCTCAATCTTAGGATAGATATCCCGCATGTCGTCGTCCCTGGTACATACCTTGTCACCGTTCTTGCAGTTTCGGCAATCAATGCACGGCAGCAGGTTGAGGTCATACAGGTGAAGTTTCTCGCCCTGATGCCCGGCTGACTTTGCACCGCTTAGCACTGTATCTACCAGAATGTCGGTATTTCCCTCTTTCCTGGGGCTGCCCATTAATGCCAGTATTTTCATATTTTCACATCTCCAAGTGATACTCACCTATACTCTTGGTGGTCAACTCGCCCCTTTTCATGGCCTCAATGGCATCGGACGCCGCCATTGCTGCCCATATGGTGGTGATATACGGCACTTCATAGTCCACTGCAGCCCGGCGTATCCGCTGTCCGTCCTTGCGGGTCGTCTTGCCGGTTGGGGTGTTGATTATCAGGCCCACCTCATCGGTACGAATCATGTCAATTACATTTGGACTGCCCTCATGCACTTTCTTTATTGCTGTGACATCGATACCCTTGCCTGACAGGTACTGTGCAGTGCCACTGGTGGCAATCAGTTCCAGTCCTGCATCCACCATCTTCCTGGCCACCTGCATCAGGGCAGGCTTATCCTGGTCCCTGATGGACATGAACACCTTACCATGCAGGGGCAGTGCATTGTCAGCTGCCATTTCTGCCTTAAAGAAAGCCAGCCCGAAACTATAATCCACACCCATGACCTCTCCGGTACTGCGCATCTCAGGACTGAGCAGCGGGTCAGCTCCCGGTAGTTTATCAAAGGGTAACAACACCTCTTTCACAGACACATTCCTGGGCACAGGTTCGTCCAAAAATCCCTGTTCCTTTAGTGATATGCCCATCATGGCCTTAGCCGCAATCTTGGCCATCGGCAGGCCCACTGCCTTAGATACGAAGGGAATGGTACGGCTGCTTCGGGGATTCGCCTCCAGCACATACACCACCCGGTTCTTGTAAGCCATCTGGATGTTCAGGATGCCCTTAACCCGCAGCCCAAGGGCAATGCGCCTCACATAGTCCCTGACCGTATCCAGCACATAATTTCCAAGGGACTGGGCCGGTATCACGCAGGCTGAATCCCCGCTGTGTATCCCGGCCTCCTCGAT
>DAOWEE010000134.1 GCA_030638625.1 Methanosarcinales archaeon | reverse complement strand
TCAGGGCGGCAGGCTGAAAACCCACGGTGTTGAGAAACTGGAGCATGTTGACCTTTCAACTGCTATTGTGAGGTCAGGTCCGCTCAGGACTGCTGATGTAACCCCAAGGGTACTGGAGCACAAGGTATCAGGAATTGCGGTCATTATTGACCATTCGGCAGAGCAGACCTTTGAGATTGCAAAGGATGCAGATGTGGTCGTGACAGTTGGGGATGATACTACTGCAGTGGCCGGGGATTTGCTGACAAGGCTGGGCATACCCTTGATCGGGATTACCGATGGTGACCGGGACGGCATAACCCATCATACCCACGTGCCTCCGGGCTCAGTAATTATAAGATTGGCGCCCGGAAATGATGACATTGTGGGGCGCTGGGTGAGTGAGGAGATATTCGGGGGGCGGGAGCGGATTGAGATGGGGGATGCCGGGTTTGAGGGAGTGCTGGATGGTGTGTTGAGGTTGGCAGGGGAGCTGGTGGAAGAGGTTCTGAAGTACTGACCCCTTCCACCCAAGTACTAAAGTATAGAAGTACCGAAGTATTGTTCGGATACTCACTCGACCTTGTCCACTCTTGAAACCCTGAGCATTGAACTTACAGGAACACCATCAATTGAATCCATACCGTTCTTGTCAATCAACACAGCAATAGCAGTGGGATTGGCCTTCCTGGACCTGAGCAGGGATATGACATTGCTAATAGTATTCCCGGTGGTGATAACATCATCAACGATAACGCAATCCTTACCATCCACACTTGAGAAATTCTGGGACAACATGCCTTTGTGGGACTGCTTAGTGGATTGCTTGTTGGACTGGAACACTGCCAGTTCAACTTCCAGTTCTTCGGCAATCAGGCTGGCTATTGGCACGCCGCTCAGTGCCACTCCTACAACTACATCCACATTGGACTGTGACCCTTCAAGGCTTTCCAGCAGCAAATCAGTCATTGCACCCGCTACCAGACTCAAGCGCCGTGAATTCTGACCAATACTGCTCCAGTTAACATAAATATCCTTTGGGGCCTGGGATATCTCCCCTTTTTTAGAATGAGCCAAAAGCCAGGTGGCTGTATCCACTGAAACATTAAGTTCATCTGCAATCTGCCCCTCTGAAAGACCGCTCTGCTGTAGTTCAAGCGCTTTTTGAATAAGATCTCTAATGTTCTTCATAGCAATACCAACAATAATTCATCCTGTAACAATATAAAATTAATCCAAAACTATCAATGCCCTGCCCGGCGTCTCCTTATGGCAGAACCACATATCTGGCACTCACTGCCAGACTTTACCACTACCCCGCACCCGGTGCACCTCATTTCCCACACAATTTCTTTCTTAATTCCTGATGAACCGGCAGGTTTGAACTTAATGCCTAAGATTGAAGCTACGTTCTGGACAGCATAATCATCAGTAATAAGTATCACATCAAACTCTTGTACAAGTTCCAGTGCCTTTGAAAGCACCTCAATATCCGTCTGGGAGAGTACAATTGCATCCCCGGTAGATGCTGCCGCCGATACGACCTTGTCCTTGAATACACCAAGGGGCGGCTCAACTCTCAAACCTGCATCATGCATAAGGTCGAACCTTAGCCGGCTGGCACTATCAATAATCTCGTCCACCACACCTGGCACAGTCAACATAGTACCATCTGTGAACTGGACACCGACTATAAAGCCGGATGTGTCAATAACGTACACTTTCCCATTCATCTGCCTACCTGCTTACCCGCCTAACTGCTTATCGCTTATCTGCTCGCCTTTGTTGCTGATTTGTATTCCTTTTCAAACCGCTTAAAACGTTTTGTCTCATCAGCACCGAAATAATGCTCAAGTTCTTTTATCACTTTATCGACCTTTACCTGCTCCAGTTCTGAAAGCCCGGCAAATGCCTTAGCAGATATTGAAATCGAATTATCAAGTCCTTCGGTGATGGGATACCTGGCCACTTCCTTTAGTGCCCACACGGCCTGGTCAACTGCATCTTCAAGTTTGCGTGTGGATGACTCCATACCCACATTTGCAAGAGCATTAACCACTGCATTGATACCCGTTTCCTCTCGCTGGTATCCATAGGAAAGCCCGATATCCTTGATAGACCAGAT
>DAOWEE010000096.1 GCA_030638625.1 Methanosarcinales archaeon | reverse complement strand
GCAAGTTCAACTAAGTGACGGTATTTCTTTTCACTTTCCTTAAGAGCTGCTTCAGTCAGCTTGCGCTCAGTGATATCACGGAAAACCCCTTGTAGTACCCACTTGCCCTTAATTTTAATATTTTCAGCCAAAATTTCAACAGGTACTTCATTACCGTCCGACTGCAAGACCAAATTTTCAGTGAGACGATGGATGACTTTTTCCATGGCATGTTCTTTGAATTTTTCCCGCGAAAAATCATTCATCCGGGGAGGATGTAACTTAGATTGGTGAAGGCCGATGATTTCATTAAGTGGTTTTTTAAGTAGCTTTGATGCTGCAGGATTTGCATCAATGATTTCACCAGATTCAGGGTCAGCAAGAAAAATAGCTTCCGGTGAGCCTTCAAATAAAGCCCGGTGACGTTCCTCGCTTTCGCGCAGTGCCGCCTGCATCTGTAACTTTTCAGTGATTACTTTGCCGTGCTCGGCAACGGCTACCAGTTTACCATCTTCATTGAAGATTGGGTATGTATATATCTCCACATCATCTGATACAGGTGTCGCAGGCTGGAAAGTGAATGCCGGTTTATTCGTTTCAATTGTCTTTTTTACCGCACAATCAGGACATAACTCGTGTCTTCCCTGATATACTTCATGGCATACCTTGCCTTTTAGGTCCTTCCCGAAATGTTCCTCTACGGCCTTGTTGTAGTTGACTATCCTGTAATTCGTATCTACAACGGTAATAAGGTCGGGATTTGCATCATAATACGAGCGCATTTCTGCTTCTGCTCTTTCCAACGCAATCTCGGATTTCTTTCGGTCAGTGATTTCCTTAACAACCTCGATACCGGCAATGACCTTTCCTGAGGCATCTTTCAAAGGAGAAGAAGTAATGAGGAAGTATTGGCTTCCGGCGTCAGTTATTATCCTCCTTTCTGCTGTATGCATTTCCCCATCTTTGAATGATTCCAGTACCGGACATCCGTCACAGACATTTTCATTTTTCTCATAGGCTAAATAACAGTATTCACCTATATGTTCCCCAATCATGTCTTTATGTGCCTTATTCTGGAACATTACCTTAAAATCAGTGTCCTGTATACTGATACCATCCCCTATGGCAGCAAAAGTAGCCTCCATTTTGTTCTTGTCTTCCTCAATCTGCATCATGGCTGCTTTTAGTGCTTCGTCAGATTGTTTGCGCTCGGTAATGTTCTCTATCTGTGAGATGAAATATGGAGGTTCATCATCCGCATCTCTCACCAGTGACATAGAGAGATTGATCCAGATAATCTCCCCATCTTTTCGGATATAGCGTTTCTCCAATTGGTATGTACGGATAGTTCCCTCAAGCATCTGCTTTACATATTCAAGATCAGCATCCAGGTCATCGTTATGAGTTATGGTCTGGAAATCGATTTCAAGCATTTCTTGTTCAGTATATCCAACCATCTCACAAAAAACCGGGTTGACCTTAAGCCATTTTCCATCTGTATCCACTATGGCCATACCGATGCCAGACTGCTCAAACGCCAGTCGAAACGAGTCTTCACTTTCTCGTATCATTTTTGATTACACCCGGTCCATGTTGTTTGGTTATTTTGTGCTTATGTAATTTATATATACTTACCCCTAACATAGTAAATATTTTAAACGTTTGGATGTGTTTCATCACTCCCCCATCTCAGGCATCACCTTAATCATACCATGCAACACCGCCGCCGCCCCAACATACCATACATAGTCCCAGATACCCACCCCAGACCCGGCAGCCAGCAATGCAACCAGGTTCAATGGCGGCACAGGCAGCAAGCCAGACAACAGCACCAGCACCACGAACACGGCCGAGAACACCAGGTGCACGGCCGAGCGCTGCTTGAAATAAATGGATAGCAGCGAGCCTGCCTGCACCAGTATCAAGGTCACCAATGTCAAAAACAGCAATATCTCAAGAGAATGCTCGATATGTATCCGGTTCAATTCCAGCAGCAACATCCACATGGCCGCCTGCGCCGGGGCTATCAGCACCATGACCAGCATTTTGCCGTATATCACGTCTGAGAACTTCAGCGGACTTGCCTTTAGCATATCCAGCGTGCCCAGTTCATACTCCTCGGTTATCATATCTATTATCATTCCGCCAGAGAGGAATGCGGGCAGCAGGATTAAAAGAGGCACCAGCACCGTATATTTAAATTCAAAGAATTTGGATACATCATTTATATCATCTGGCATCTCCACCTCAAGTGCACTAATACCCCTATCCCTGCGCAACTTCTCCTGAAACAGTTCCAGTGCTTTTTTTATCTGCACACTCACCAGTGTACTTTTAAAATTACCAGATGGCAGGAACACGTCAAGCCTTATCGGTCTTTCAGGGTCATCAGGTGCATCAAGGATATTCATCACCCCGTCCACCCCGCCATCCTTAAGAGCAGTCTGGGCATCCCACAAAGT
>DAOWEE010000258.1 GCA_030638625.1 Methanosarcinales archaeon | reverse complement strand
CTGGCCCAGTCCGGTTTCTATGACGGACTTACTTTTCACAAGGTAGTGCCCGATACTTTAATCCAGGGCGGCGACCCCACAGGTACCGGCAATGGCGGCTCTAATAAGACCATTCCGCTGGAGATACACCCTGACCTTAGGCATACCATGGGGGCAGTAGGCATGGCACACGCCCGGGACCCGGATAGTGCCAGCAGCCAGTTCTATATCACACTTTCACCACAGCCCCGCATGGACAGTAATTATGCAGTCTTTGGCCAGGTGATAGAAGGCCAGGACGTGGTATCAAGAATCCGCATTGGTGATACTATGCTCAGTATCACGATAGATGAACAATAGCCTCCATTGGAAAGTGTTTTATTCCATCTTAATAAATGTGTAATTGAACAATATTATTGATTTTACAGGTAATTTTCATGAGTCAACAGGATAAAGATGAACTGATAACAATAATCCTTGAACTAAAGGAAGAGCGCAATGCGGTCATCCTGGCGCATAATTACCAGCGGGACGAGGTCCAGGATATTGCAGATTTCGTGGGGGATAGCCTGGGATTGAGCCAGCAGGCTGCCAAGCATGATGCTGATGTCATTGTGTTTTGCGGTGTGGACTTTATGGCTGAAAGTGCCGCCATCCTGAGCCCAGACAAGACTGTGCTGATGCCTGAAAATTTGGCAATGTGTCCCATGGCGGCCATGATAACGCCGGAAGACCTGGTCAGGACCAAACAAGAGTATCCTGATGCTGCGGTTGTTTCATACGTGAACACCAGTGCAGCCGTAAAAGCAGAATCAGATATCTGCTGTACCTCATCCAATGCCGTGCAGGTGGTAAACAGCCTGGACGAGGACGTGGTAATATTCGTGCCTGATAAAAATCTGGCAATGTATACACAGCGCTATACAGATAAGATGATTATACCCTGGGACGGGTTCTGCCCTACCCACCACCAGATACTGCCAGGCGACATTCTCCTCATGAGAGAGGACTATCCTGAAGCTGAAGTGTTGGTGCATCCAGAATGTAAACCCGAAGTCATTGATGTGGCAGATACGGTACTGAGTACTGGCGGTATGCTCACTCATGTGAAGAAGTCACCAAATAAGGAGTTCATAATCGGCACAGAAGTTGGTATGCTGCACCGGCTTAAGAAGGATAATCCTGATAAGATATTCTATCCGGCATCAAATTATGCAGTTTGCCCAAACATGAAAATGAACGATCTGGAGAGCATCCTTATGGCTCTTGAGGAGAACAAGCACGTAGTCACTGTGCCGGAAGCCATGCGGGTACGGGCCAAACAGGCGTTGGACCGCATGCTTGAAGCCGGACGGGGCGATTAATGCCAAATATTTTTAAATATGTAAAGGCAGTTTTTGAACTGCTCAGGTGGGGGAATTGTGTCATGGCAGGGTTTGCCGCCCTGGTGGGTACATTGATAGCCTTTTTGGCAGTACCTGATTCCCTTGAGGTTGTACTGGTGTATGAACCGGTACTGGTGTTTGGCGCGGTGTTCCTGATAACAGGGGCTGGCAATGCTGTAAATGATTATTATGATTCAGAGATAGACCGCATAAACCGGCCTGACCGGCCCATACCATCAGGCAGGGTCGGGCATTCATCCGCCCTGTACCTTTCATTGTTATTATTCGGGGTAGGGATTGCAATGTCCTACTGGCTGGGCCCGGTATGCATTTCCCTGGCAATGTTCAATTCGGTGATGTTGTTTTTGTATGCCCGCAACTTTAAGCGCATGGTACTGATGGGGAACGTGGTCGTCGGATACCTGACCGGCTCAACCTTCCTGTTCGGAGGTGCACTGGCAGTATTTGAGGGTACTGGCATCCAGTCCATTGCAATACTGTTTATTCTGGCAGCTTTAGCCAATCTGGCCAGGGAAGTGGTAAAGGATATCCAGGATATGGAGGGGGACCTGAAAGGGGGTGCCCAAACCCTGCCGATAAAAATAGGTGCCAATGGTGCGGCAAGGGTTGCTGCTGTTGCAGGCATATCTGGTGTGGTGTTAAGCCCGCTTCCTTTTCTGTTTAATGTGAACAATGCTTTTGGTGCATCTTACCTTGCAGTGATATTTGTGGCAGATATGTTGTTTTTAGTCGCTATCAATGAGATATTGTTCAACTGCAATGCAAAAAAAGCCTCAAAACTGCTTAAAATGGCTATGTTTGTGGCACTTGCAGCCTTTGTGGTGGGTGCAGTGTTGTAGTGCTTTTTTTGGTTTTATATATTGTATAACATTATGTATTCATGTAAATAAAAGCAAAAGTGAACAGTTTCTTGTATTATGGTTTATTTTAACCTGAATTACAATCATAATGTTTAAATAGGCTTGATCTTATGATATAAGATTAATTTACAGCTTGATTTAAATTATATCAAAGGAAGTACAATAATATGAAAGACAGGATTGTTCCAACCGCACCTATAGAACGTCTCATCAGGGCAGCAGGCGCACACAGGGTAAGTGCAACTGCCAGCGATGTCCTTGCAAAGCATCTGGAAGAGTATGGTATTGAATTAGCCAGCAGGGCCAATAGTCTGGCCTTACACGCAAAAAGAACCACTGTTAAAGGAGAGGACATAGAAGAAGCCTTGAGACAGATGAAGCGGTGAAACCACTAAACGCCTGTGTAGAATCACAGGCACCTGTTTTTAATATAATATTATTTCAATCAAAGATTAGGATGCTTAATCTTTGTGATTATTTTGTCCATTTTTATTAAGGCATTGTTCACATCTGCATTGGATTCCATCAAAATCAAAATCACGATATCCTTGTCAACTTTTAACAGTGCGATTATTCCATCTTCAGTATAGGTCAGGTTGTATAGAAAACCTGTATAGTCCAGCCGTTTGGCCACCTCATTGATGTGTTTGTAGATGAGGGATGCAACGGCGTGGGTCAGATCTGCATTTACCTTACTGTCAAAATGACTTGATATTTCAAGTCCACTGGTGGTGGAAATGCCTATACCCACAACGTCATCCACATTACTGCAATATTCATCAAGCAAGTTAAATAACTGCTCAGACAATCGTTCACCCAATAGATGTAAACCCCACGTAGTTCATTGGTATAATAACATTAGAATAAATAACCCATTAGATTATTAATATTTCGTATAGATATATAGCCAAGGTGATAAGCATGAAATTGAAGGACATGAAGGAGAGAGAACTCATTTCCACCATAACCGGCCTGTTGGGGACGCCGCCATTCAGTGATGGGGTATCTTCCCCCCTGGTTAGGCCAGGGGAGGATGACTGTGCGGTGATGGAAATAGGGGATGGTCAATTTTTGGTTTCCTCCACAGATATGCTGCATAAAAGCACTGACTTTCCAGCAGGTATGACGCCATGGCAGATGGGGTGGATGAGTGTATCCGTGAACCTCAGTGATATTGCGGCCATGGGGGCCAAGCCCATTGGCATCATGATGGCGCTGGGACTGCCCCCAAATACTGAACTGGATTTTGTAAAGGAACTTGTTGAAGGTATGGATGCCTGCGCCCGCCAGCATGGTACAAGCATTATCGGCGGCGACGTGGACCGGCACGATGAACTGACCATCGTGGGTTCTGCCATGGGGTTGGCTGAT
>DAOWEE010000161.1 GCA_030638625.1 Methanosarcinales archaeon | reverse complement strand
GATAAGGGCAAAGGAGATAGGCAGGGTCAAGAGGCACCTTAACCAGATCCTGGTCAATCACACGGGCCAGTCCATGGAGGTCATTGAGAGGGATACGGACCGGGACTTCTTTTTAAGCGCAGAAGAATCGGTAGAGTATGGGTTGATAGACAGGATCATGAGGCCAGGAGAAGGACTGATTACCTGAAGATAACGGGATTATTTCTTGACACCATTGTTTTGGTGTAATTCCAGGTTTTCACATCACCCCATCATTGCCCGCAGTGCTACCTTGGCAACTCCTAACATCCGGCCAGCTTTGGCCTTTGTGACCAGCTTGCCCAGCAGCACCGAAGGATGGTCAATATCCCCATAAGTATTGATCAACTCCAGCACCTCAGGCTCGCCAAAGAACCGCATCAGTTCATTGAAATCCTCATCACCCAGCCGCCCAAACACCTTATGTATGCGCATCCCCACAGCCAGTTCACGCCCCACAGCTTCGCGCCACCGCCTGTCATACTCCATCAGCGCCCCCTTTGAAGTATCACCAGACAGCACCGCCTTTGCAGCAACCTCGCCCGCAATCTTAGCACACAGGGCGCCCATATACACACCGCCGCCAGAGGTTGGCTTCACCTGCCCTGCCGCATCCCCTGTGACGAGCACACCATCGGCCACAGTGCATGACTGCGGGCCCAACGGGATACAGCCCAACAGCAAATCCGAACATCCCCTGGCGGAACGCTCCTTCATCCTGGGGTTGGTATGCAGGAACTGCATAAGATGCTCATAAGCGCTTAACTGCGTCCTTGCCGTGTCAACACACAGCCCGATGCGTGCCGTATTATCGCTCACAGGCACTGCCCATGCAAAGAACCCGGGTATCTCACTGCCTACGAACACTTCCACATGGTCGGTTTCCTCCACATCATAAGCCGTTTCAATCTGCACCCCGGACAGCACCTTCTGCACCTGGCCCAGGCCGCTCCATCTTGCGATACTGCCCTGCACGCCATCAGCACCAATAACCACGCCTGCCTTGATGCACATCTTCCTGCCGCCGCTTATAATTTCAAGCACCTTTTTACCATCAGCATCGCCCAGCCCAACCGCCTTCGTCCCAATCATGACCTCGGAACCAGCGGCGGCAGCCAGTCCCAGCAAATTCCGGTCAAATATCTTGCGGTCCACCACATATGCCCTGACCTTCTCGCCGCCTATGGATACGCTACTGCCGTCAGGTGCGAATATATGCGCCCCTGTAACCTCCTGGTACACCCAGGAGCCCGGTTCGATCCCACATACAGCCAGCGTCTTGCTGCTCACCAGTCCCGTACATTGTACGGGAGAGCCCACCGCCCTGTGTTCTTCAATAAGCAGGGTACTTACCCCCCTCATTGCAGCATACCTGGCTGACATAGTTCCGGCAGGTCCCCCGCCCACCACTACCACATCGTACGAAACTTCAGTCAAAGGATACCTCACCACTCCTGCTGATAAAGACAACAAAAGCCCGCTTCACCCTCCTGTACTCTATCACACCAGGAACAGTTTCATGCATTAGGGTAATGATATCCAGGGTATTTTCATGTATCTTTATCCCTGCCCTGTCAGCCTCATTGAATATGATGCGGGGGATGGCCATGACATCAGTATCCTGTTCGATGGTAATGGACACCAGTGCCTGGAGCTGTTCCCATTCCACCAGGGTGGCCCTGGCCTTATCTATATTCTGGTGTCCCCGTTTTTCAATCACACTGACATTGACGCGGCTGGTATTCAGCATCTTAGCAATGCGGTCCTGTGTATAACCCTGCATACGAAGCTCCAACACCCGTCTTTGCCGCTCTGTCAGAAAAGAATCCTTGTTAGGCATTGACAGTACTATCTATCTTTTCAAAGTAATAACTTTGGTGGATACTGAGGTGTTGAACAACGGAATAAAGAAAAAAACAAAACAAAGCAATAAAAGAAAAACGGGGCGAATGTCGCCCCTTCAATAACTCTACTGTGGCTTATCGTACAATTTGGTCTTTGTCCGTCGACTGCCGTCCTTCATGTGAGGCTGCCTGAACACTGCATCATTGCCCTTCTCAATCTCCCTGGCATCAATAGCCAGCTGGGCTGCTGCTCTCATCATTTCGTGACCGGTCGCTGTTGTCAAGGTAACCTGCTCAATATCCTTCATCATGAAGCAGGCAGGGAAGTTGATTTCAGCCACTTTGTCAGTCATATGCAGGGCTGCCAGTGCCTTTGCTTTAGCATAAGGATTATTGAATCCTGCACTCTCTACAGCTTTTTGTGCACTTACCAGAACATGAGGCAGTTCAAGGTCCTTACCTGACTTACCTGCACCTACCTGGTCAATAACATTATCAAATGCTTCCTGAATCAATCTGACCACACCACAGGTGGACAATACTTTCATGGCATCGCTGATGAAACTGGCCATTTCCACACAGTCCAGGAACTCTGTCTTGGCACCGATGAGTGGGTCCACTTTCATCATGATATATCCGAAACCTGCATCTTCCAGAGCCTGGCGGTCATCCTTTTTAGTAGGACCGTCAGATATTACGATTACAGGTTTGTCATTCCAGATCTCCCGTGCAGCGGTGGGGCCTGGTGCAGATGAATTAGGACTGATCATGACATAAAAATCAGCTTCATAATTCTTGAAGTGTTCCGTATCTGCCGCCTCTTCCTTACCCATCTTGGCACCCGTGCCAAACGACCTAATCTCTATTCCCTGTCTTGCCGCAATCTCATCAAGAATGAGATCGATAACCTGGGACATCCCCAAGTTTCCCAATTTAATAAATCCTATTTTAGCCATATGGATCACAAAAATGAAATTGCATGATGTGTTTATATGTTTTTTGGAATTGTTCGGAGAAAATCATGTAATGGCGGCATATTTATAACTATTAATATGCAACATCATTTTCGGAATCCTTATGATAAAGCAGTCGAATTTACATTTCGGTGATATTGATTGGTAAGGGTTCTTGCAACAGGAACGTTTGACATACTGCATCCGGGACATTTATTGTACCTTGAAGAAGCAAAAAAACTGGGTGATGAACTATGGGTAATTGTAGCATGCAGAGCAATGGTAAACCATAAATCCAAACCCCTGCTTCCTGAAGAGCAGCGACTTGCCATGTTGCAGGCATTGAAAGTGGTGGACCATGCCGTGCTGGGAGATGAGCATGATATGTTCAAGCCTCTTATGGATATCCAGCCAGATATCATTGCGCTGGGACACGACCAGCACTTCAGTGAAGATGACCTTGAAAGGGAGCTATCGTCCAGAGGGATGCATGCAAAAGTGGTCCGTATAGCAAAACACGAACCTTGCAGCACCTGTAGTACCGGTGCCATTATCAGGTTGATACGAATAAATCCTCTCTAAGGTCGGATTAACTCGACTGCATAAAGTTATATTTTATGTACTACTAAAAAAATAATGACGTTACAACTCAGGGAAAATTGGTTTGAATGAATTGCCATCAAGGTGTATCAATCCAAGGTGGAACCCACCACCATTCCCGGTCTTGACAAAACCAATTGGATTAGTAAGCACATCTGGCACTTTCGTTCCATAAACCTTGCCCAGTACCTTCTTCACTCCTGCACCAGAGCCCGTTTCCTTTACAGCTGCTGATATTGCATCATCTTCAAACCCTTTTGTAGATATTAAAAATCCTGCCCTGAGACTGTTCCATTCATTCTTGTTCTCTTTGATATTCTCAAGTTCTTTCACAAATACATCCACTTCATAGGATTTGGGTATCTTGTTAGTTATCCTGGCAGCGAACAGTACATTATCAGAACCGTCTTCAATTACAACATCAAATTTATGCTCCACATGCCCTTCATGGTAAGTCTGTGCGAATTTTATCACTTTAACTCTCGGGATGTTTACCCATATATTCTTAAGAGTAACATTATTGCCTGTTTCTGCAATATTCAGGAAATAATCTCCTAAAAGATACCGTGTAAATTCGAATTCAGGTGTTTTGGTAACCTGCACTTTAAATATCTCGCTATCATCCCTGTTTGCAAGTCCTGCAGGCATACTTATTGTCAAGTCTACGTTGTTTCTTGCAGATTCGGCCTGTTTCAGGGAAATGTGTCCCTTAAAATCATCCACAATCGTCTGCAACGTAGGTTGTGATTCATCTACAATTAAAGCCAGCACCGTTACCCTTTTCATTGCATCTTCCATACTGCTTACCAGTGTCCTGACTTTACTCTGGTAAATGTTGACTATACCATTTTGTTTGCACATTTTAGCAGATGTTGAAATTGTATGTTTGTTATCTTTGTCAAGATGAACTGCCAGTATCTCTTCACCTCGATGATAACATGCAATGTACCTGCTTTCAGGCTTTTTCAATTCGATATAACCAACCAAATTATCTCCTTCCATTTTACTGATTAGTTTAGGCAGGTCAGTAAATTCAGTATCAAGGTCCTTGTATTTTGGTTCAAGGTCTTTTTTAGCTATGGAATTAAAAATCAGCGGTAAAGGTCCTTTACCTTCAGGGGATTGATAAATATCTATAACAGCACTTTGATAGTTGCCCAGAACATACCTGAGTGCTTCTTCATCAGTAATATCTAATTTGTTGTTTATAATCCCTGTGAGTTCGCCACGCCACATGGATAATACTGATATGGTATCGTCGATATGGATGAACAGGCAGCCTGAAAACTCTTCTTTTGTTAAGTAATCAAGTAGCTTAACCAGTAAAACATAATATGATTTAAGCTGTAAGTGTACTGGCTGGAATGTCCTGATAATCTCTAGTATCCAATCAATATCACTTCCATTCTGGGCTACCTTTTTTGGTTTTCGATGTGGCTTCTTCATTGCATCAAGGAATGTATCTAATCCGGATTCCTTAATAAAGATCTCAAGTTCATTTTCATCAGTTAAATCCACTTCATTTTCAGGCTCTGCCATCTAAACACCTATTTTGCAAATAAGAAAAACCACATGTGTGATTATTTTTCAACATACGTTAGATACGTAGCAAAATTGAATTTATTCATATAAAAGTATTATTAAATTATATTTGCGTAAACTATTAGAAGCATCAACATACATAACCTTTATAAAATTGGATGGAAGTTTGTACAACTACACTCCCATCCAAAAAAGAAATGAACCTGGAATTGTGAACAACACCTTTCAGGAGTGGGTGAAATATATGAAATGCTATATATGTGCACAGGAGGGAAAGGACTCCGATGCTGTTGGAGTCTGCATTGTATGCGGTATGGGTGTATGCCGTAAACATATGATTAGAGAAGAGACGCCGGTGTGGGACGGAACATATCCTGTCAGGCTTAAACCGGATACTGAACACATAAAACGGATAATCTGCCCACCATGTCATGGGGCCTTGAAGGAGAATATGTGAGGGGTGAGAGATATGCTGAAATGCTATATACATGATGAAAATAATGAAACCGAAGAAGCAGTTGCGGTATGTATCGTGTGCGGCATGGGTTTGTGCATGGAACATGCCCGGCGGGCTGACTTGCAGATATGGGAAGGTAAATACCCCATGCCTGTTAAGATCATGGAGAAGGACCTGCCCAGATTCCTATGCAAATACTGTATCGAATCCATATATACAACAGGGTGTGAATAGGGGATTTAATCATTAATCCCCTTTTATTTTACAGACACATTTATATTCAGATCCAAATATTGTAATCACCTTTAAATTTTATAATCACTGTAATGTTAGTGGTGGCTCCATGAAAAAACAATTTAGTAGTAAAACAGTAATATCCTTGCTTTTCGTCATGCTTGTTGTAATATCTTATCTTGTAGTTCCATCGCTTGCCCTGGAAACCAAATCAAAGATACTTGTCGGTGAGGGTGTGGTAGGGGTTGGGGAATCGTATGAACTCTACCAGGGATACAGTGTAAGAATGGTAGAACCCGCCTCTTCAGGAGGCAAGATAATTATGGAGATATTGCTTGAAGGAAAATCCATCGAGGGTAACATCTTCATTAGCGAGGATGAGGTCTATCAATTCACCAGGACATATGATGGTGAAAAATACCTCATACTTGCCATAACGCTAATAGATGTGGATATCGATGAGTTGACAGCTACGCTTGGAGTGACACAATATATCGACCCTTTGCTACCTTCACCTGGATTTTTAATAACTGACAATGACGAAACCCTGGAACCAGGAACTCGTCTTTCGCTCAAACAGGGTTACAGTCTTAATGTCGAGAAAATAAAGCCGGATTCAGTCATACTGGGATTGTACAAAAATGATGTCAAGGTCAAGGAACAGGAAATGGAAAAAGACGATGTGTTCAATTACTCAGTAACTGCCAGTGGAAAGGACCATACAATCGTTACGTTTAACCTGAAAAGTATTTTTGAGGGCAGTGCCCGTAGTGCAGTGTTCATTGAACACCTGTACCAGTTCGAAGAACCACTTCTATCAGAAATTCCTGTTCCAATAACCACGCCCGGCAATTATAGTGAAAGCAACATTGCAGTATCAGTCAAGGCAATCGGTAGTGATGGTGGAAGCAAAATTTATGGAAACGAAACCATAAATGTAACCTACTCCATAAGCGGCAATGCTTCCTTTGAATCGGTCTACATAACACTGGATGATAATATGATAGAAGAGTTGACAAATCCCCTGTCAGGAACCTATAGCATCACACTCGAACCTTTACCAGACGGTGAACATGTCATTAAAGTTTCAGCACTCTCAAGCGCAGGCATGCTTATTTCAGCTGAAACTAAAATATATGTGTTGAAGAACTTTGATGCAAATAAGTTCATCCCGGATTTTAGCCAGATATCGGCTCCAATTGTGTTCACAGGTGCGAGTTTACTGTTAATATTCTGGGCG
>DAOWEE010000046.1 GCA_030638625.1 Methanosarcinales archaeon | reverse complement strand
GATATGGTGGCGGCTGATGCCAGCAAAGGTGAGCATAATCCCAAGTATGCGATGGAATTGCTCAATAAGGCAGATTTCAAGGCGCAGAATATCATTGATGGCAAACCAGATGCAAAATCTCCTGGTTTTGGTTTGCTACCGGCGTTTGCATCATTGCTGATGTTAGCGTTGTTGTTCCGGCAGCGGTCAAAACAGCAGTGATTAGTTGATGGTAAGGTCCGTACTATAAGCAGAAAAACGGAATCATATTCGAAACGTGCATTCTGAGGGGGTGCACCGGATGTGGTTCCGTTCCATGTTTTTTTACTGGATACTGGAGTCAAGAACACAATATTTGATATTAATGTGTTTACACTTTGATTTCCAGACAATTATAATTTAACTGCAGAGTACATGCAGACTGCGGTTGACAGGTAACATTGGGTGCCAGTAACAGGAGCGAATTGTTGAGGATTATGAGTTGGTGCAATCTGAAAAATCATCTCTTATTTTATGGAGAATATGGCCCTGGGATTGATCGGTTTTCTTGCATTAAACTAATATTATCCATACCTTTAATGCTAATTAAAACCAATAGAAGGACCAACAAAAACACAAGCAAATCCTCACTACTGTTCGGATTAACTTGAGCATATAGAGTTATACTCTATAATTGCACAAAACATCAAAAATAGGAATGGTGACAATTTATGGTAATAGGTGTAATAATGGTCAATGTGGTGCCGGGTCAGGAGAAGGCCGCGTACAACGAACTCCAGAAGATTGAGGGAATCAAGGACATGTATCATGTGTTTGGAGAATTTGATTTTGTGGTCATCAGCGAAGTGGAAGGGCTGAGTACCCTGAACAACCTGGTTGATACAATACGTGAGAGTGATAATGTCACCGCTACCCAGACTGTAGTAGGCGCAGAACTTTGAGCGCCTCCAGTTTTTAACAGCAGCCGATTAAATCAAAAATCTAATATTTAATAACTGGCATACTTCATGCCATAAAAAACGGATATTAATTTCTTAAAAAAAGAAGGGAAAAATTAGTGGCACAACCAATCGCAGAAGAGCTTGCAAAAAAACAGCGTGCCATAAGTATCGCCGAATTCTTTGAAAAGAACCGGCAGATACTGGGTTTTGATTCTGCACCCCGGAGCCTGCTTACCGCAGTGAAGGAAGGTGTGGATAATTCGCTGGATGCCTGTGAAGAAGCAGGAATACTGCCAGATATTATGGTCAGTATCGAGGATGCCGGTGGGGAGAACATTGCGCTCATCATAGAGGATAATGGTCCCGGCATAGTCAAGGAACAGATACCAAAGACATTTGCCAAACTCCTGTACGGCTCCCGGTTCCATGCCATTAAGCAAAGCCGCGGGCAGCAGGGTATTGGCATATCAGCTGCTGTGCTGTACAGCCAGCTGACCTCGGGCAGGCCCACCCGTATCATATCCAAGATAGACAGGGACGAACCGGCCCATTACTATGAACTGATAATCAATACCAGTACCAATGACCCGGAGATTCTTGAGGAAAAGGAAGTGGACTGGGACAGGACCAGGGGTACCAGGGTAGAACTGGAGATGAAAGCGTCCTATGTGAAAGGGCGACGCCAGAGCGTGCTTGAATACCTGAAAAGCACTGCCATCGTAAACACTCATGCCAGGCTTACTCTGGTAGAACCGGACGGCAACACCATTGTATTTGACAGGGCTGTGGACACCATTCCAGAACCTGCGCAGGAAATACTGCCACATCCACAGGGTATTGAACTGGGTACTCTCATCAAGATGATGCGCTACACTGACAGGCAGAAACTTGCCCCATTTTTGCGTTACAGTTTTTCCCGTATTGGACTACAAACCGCAGAGGAAATATGCAAAACTGCACACCTTGACCCTGAAAGTGATCCCCACGACCTTGAACTGTTAGATGCAAAAAAACTCATTGATGTCTTTAAAAAAGTGAAGATTTCGGCACCTCCAACCGATTGCCTATCTCCCATTACCGAATCGCTCATCTACAAAGGACTGGAAAAAGAATTCAGCGTAGATTTCATTGCCACGGTTAGCAGGGTGGCATCCGTACATTCGGGGCATCCTTTCCTGGTAGAAGTAGGTATTGCCTATGGCGGCAGCCTGGGTAAAGAGGATAGGGTCGATATCCTGAGGTTTGCCAACCGTGTGCCTCTGCTGTACCAGCAAGGCGGGTGCGGCATCACCCATGCAGTTGAGAATCTCAGGTGGAAGAACTATTCAATGAACCAACCAGGCGGTGGCATACCTGCAGGTCCTGCCGTAATTATGGTGCACGTTGCCTCCACCCATATACCCTTTACATCAGAGAGCAAGGACGCTGTGGCAGACGTCCCTGAAATTATTGAAGAGGTTGAACTTGCCCTGAAAGATGTGGGGCGTAAACTCAAGACATTCCTCTCAAAGCAGCACAATCTGTCAAAGCGGCGTGAGAAAGAAGAAATCATAAAGAAGATACTGCCCAGGATTGCCGAGAAGGTCTCACAGGTGCTGGACAAGCCCACACCTGACATAACCCCCATCGTGGCCAAGGTCATGGGCAACCTCCTGGTATACCGTAGTGTATCCAAAAACGGTGATGGATGCCAGGTAGAGATTGCCATTCGCAACTACGGTGATGCAGCTTTTGCTATCAAATTGCATGATACCCACCAGTACCCGGTGCGTGATGCCCAGCCTGAACCAAAATCCATTTCCATGGGTAGGGATACCGACCATACCTGGAAACTTAACCTGAAATCAGGTGCTCATGAGACCATAAAATACCACCTGCCATTTGTATCTGAAGAAGAAGCTAACGCCCTGCCTGGCCTGATAGTTGAAGGTGTGGACGAGGGCATGGTCAATGGTGCCAAGGCCGTGAGGGGGTATGTAGATGAGTGACCAAAAACAGCAGCGGGATAAAATGGCAAAGGAAGCATTGTTAGGCATTATAGAACGGTTCTATGGTCAGTTTGAAAACCAGACTGTACCTAATATCGTAATGCCTACCCGTACCAAAGCCAATATCGAATATAACAATGAAAGCGAAGTGTGGGTATACGGGGACAGCACCAGCACCCGCAGCGCAAAGACTGTGAAAGGTGCAAACCAGATACTGAAGATGTCCTATGTGGTGGAAATGCTTATCAAGGAACATCTTGAGAACAACCGTGGCTCGACTTTGAGGGAGTTGTATTACATCTCAGAGAACTGGGACATAGCCAAGTTCAATGAGCAGCCAGAGAGCGACCGCATGATAGAGGACCTTGAGATAATAAGCGCCCTGCAGCGGGAATATTTCCATATGAGGCCGGAAGAAGACGGTGCAACCCTGTTCGGTTCATTGAAGCTCAAGGAGACCACAAAGCGGGGCGAGCGGATTATCCACTGCCGTGACGATGTGGGCGAAGGCGGCTACCAGATACCTTTCAATGTTGAGAACGTGGAGTTCCTTGAACACGATGCAAAATTCATTATTGCTATTGAGACTGGCGGTATGCATGCCAGGCTTATTGAGAACGGTTTTGATGAAGACCACAATGCTATCCTGGTGCACCTGAAGGGCCAGCCTGCCAGGAGTACCCGGCGCATGTTAAAGCGGCTCAATGAAGAGCTGAACATCCCGGTAGTAGTATTCACTGATGGTGACCCCTGGAGTTACCGGATATTTGCCAG
>DAOWEE010000064.1 GCA_030638625.1 Methanosarcinales archaeon | reverse complement strand
AATCCCTGTTCATGCAGTTCGTTATACGGGACATCGTTGGCCCTGATATATTCCCATACCTGTGCTGATGTCCAGTTGGCAATAGGGTTGAACTTGACAAGCTGATGGTCGGCGCTGCCGAATGTAGGGTCGTCCTGTATCACTGGTACGTGGGTCCTGGTATTCGGGCTCTGGTCCTTGCGTTGTCCGGTTATCCAGGAATCAAGTTGTGAAAGTGCCCGTCTCAGGGGGTCCACTTTGCGCGCCTGGCAACATTCCTGATGGCCATCCTGGTAGAAAGAGAACAATCCTTTTTCCTTGACCAGTTTTTCGGTCTTGTCCCTGTTGGCAAAGAATATTTCGATATCAATGCCGTAATGTTCACGCACTTTCTCGATGAATTTGTACGTTTCTGAGTGAAGTCGTCCTGTATCCAGGCTGAACACCCTTACATTGTCGCTGAGCTTTGCTGCCATGTCAACCAGTACCACATCTTCGGCACCGCTAAATGAGATTGCTACATTATTTCCATAGGTGTCCAGTGCTAATTTCAGGATATCCTGGGGTGAGCTATGCTCATATTCGGTTGCAAGTTTTTCGATTTCTGATATTTCCATTGTCATTTATTCACCTTTCTGAATGAGCATCCTGTAATGGGTGTCAAGTTTTTCCAGTTTGATTATGCGGTTTCCGTCTTCCTTTACACTGCGAGAGACGTTCCTGACAGGTTCCCCTGCTTCAAGGGCGACTTCCAGTATCTCTCCCGGCAGCATGTCCTTAAGTTCGAACTTTGTCCTCACCATGTTCATGGGACAGACCTCACCGCAGGTATCTATTGACCTTGAGGGTGCCGTTTCGTTGTTCATAGTACAGCCTCCTTGAAGGTTTCAAGACCCACACGCTGGACTGTATCGCCGACGCGCTCGCCTTTTTCGGCGTGCTCTTTAAAGAACTGGATGGTCTTGTCCAGTATCTCGAATAACTGTGCTTCGTTCACCAATTCCACGAACTTGGTGCCCAGTTGAGGGAATCTTCCAATTTTGCCGCCGATGAGCAGGGTATAACCTGTCTTTTCTACAACCCAGGCATCAGTGGGGCAGGATGATATGCAGTCTCCGCACAGGTCGCACTTGTCGCGGTCGAATGTTACCACGCCATCTTCAACAATGATGGCGTCCATGCGGCATACTTCCTGGCACAGGCCGCAGCCAATGCATTCTTCTTCGAGCCATTTAGGCTCCACGCCGCCAATGATACCAAAATCGTTCTCCTGGGGCTTGGCGCAGGAGGCAGGGCAGCCTGTGATGCTGATCTTGAACTTGTGGGGGACATCGGCTGCAAAATATTTCTCATCAATCTTTTGTGCCAGGTCCTGTGGGTCGACAAGGCCCCGGGGGCATAAGGTGTTGCCCTGGCAGGCCATTATTCCTCTTATGCGGGGTCCGCAGGTACCTTTGCGCAGGTTGGCATCTGCCATGTCTTCCCTGAGAGTTTCCACATCATCTAATTTAATGAAAGGAATCTCAATACCCTGCCTGGTGGTCAGGTGTATGTGACCGTCTCCGTAATTATCAGCAGCATCTGCCAGTGCCCGCAGCTGGTCGGCTTCGATGCGGCCTCCCACTACCCTCAGGCGGAAGGCGAACTGGTCCTGCTGGCGCTGTCGCATGAAACCGCCGGATTTTAGGGATTCATAGTCGATTTGTTTATCTGACATCGTAATCTTCATATTACCTCTGATATACTATTATATTTGCCTGATGTGGCAAATGTTGCTGTTTTCCAACCATAGATTATGTTTGGAAAAAATAGTGTCAGTAAAAAGGAGACCATAAAAGTTGTTCAATGTGGTATTGGCGTATATAGCGGCCCTGTTCATGGGTATCAATATTGGCGGGAACAATGCTGCAGCTTCCATGGGTGCGGCATACGGAGCCGGTGCCAGGACAAAACGCCAGGCATTGTTATTGATTGCTGTGTTCTCACTGCTGGGTGCGGTACTTGGCGGCGGTGAGGTCATAAAGACCCTGGGACACGGCATTGTACCGGGCAGTTCCATAACTGTTACCGCTGCTATTATTGCAGTGTCTGCTGCCGGTATCACCATGTTTGGAGCGAATATGATAAAGGTGCCCATATCCACCAGCCAGGCTGCTGTGGGTGCAGTAGCCGGGGTAGGGGTCTATGTGGGTATGCTGAACACGGATGTGCTGTACAGGATAGGGGCCTGGTGGGTGGTTACACCGATAGTGGCTTTTGTTCTTGCTTATATTATTGGTAAGTACCTGCATCCTGTTATCCTGATGTGGCTTGTGGACCACGAATCCGAGGAGAGGATACGGAAGATAATCAATATCATGCTCACAATATCAGGCTGCTATGTGGCATATTCGGCAGGTGCGAATAATGCAGCAAATGCGGTAGGTCCCCTGGTGGGGGCAGGCGTGATGACTCCTTTTACCGGGGCTGTGGTCGGCGGGCTGGCCATAGGTGCGGGTGCACTGGTTCTGGGTTCCAGGGTGCTTGAGACTGTAGGTAAGGGCATCACAGAGCTGTGCGTAATACGGGCGGTATTTGTGGAGTTCGTGGCTGCAATAATCGTACATTCTGCTTCGGTCATGGGCATCCCGGTCTCGCTGGGTGAGATAGTGACGGCTTCCATAATCGGGATTGGATGTGCTAATGATGGACTGCTGGCAGAAAGGAATGAAACAGTGCAGAGGATAATTACTATGTGGTTTGTGTCTCCGCTGTTGGCTGGTTATAAATATAACAAAACAGGGTCAATCGTT
>DAOWEE010000016.1 GCA_030638625.1 Methanosarcinales archaeon | reverse complement strand
TCATCTTTGGTGTACAACTTCTGGGCGAGAGTGAATTCTTCAAACCCTTCATCGACCAGTTCACTTACAATCTGACCGGGCCGCCTGGCTTTCAGGATTATCCTGTCAGTGACGGGTGAGCCGTCGCTTACCTGGAATGAAGATTCTATCTCAATATCAGCCCTGGCCGCAAAGGCTGTAATCGAACTGATACCAGGAATGGTCTCAATGATTATATCCGGATGGCGCTGGCGGATGAGCCTGCGCAGGTGGGTGAAGGTGCTGAAGAAGTTAGGGTCGCCGATGAGACCAAATGCGGCCAGTCCATCCCTGGCATGTTGTGCTACCATATCGGCATTATCTTCCCAGTGGGATTGCAGCACCGTTTTGTCCTTTGTCATGGGAAATTCAAGCAGGTGCGGTTTGGCATAGGGTTCGACCAGTTGGGCGGCCAGGCGGCCCGGTGCAAAGACTATATCGCTGCGCTTGAGTATCTCTACGGCCTTCAGGGTCAGGAGTTCGGGGTCACCGGGTCCGAGTCCAACACCTACCAACATTCAGGGTGCCCCCTTGTTGGTATCGCCTACAATGATGTAGACAGGGTTTATGGGTTTAAATGCAATATCATCAGCCAGAGGATAACTTTTTGCCACCTGTACGTGGACTGCTTCCTCGAATATATCCATTTCCTGCATGGTTTTGATGATGGTAGATGCGGTCTGAATACGAACTGCATTCACGACAATTCTCCCGTGCACCTTTTTTGCAAGTTGTCCCAGCACACCGGTGATATTCCGGGTGCCGCCTATGAATGCACAATCCAGGGTGGGTAGGTCATCCAGGGCTGAAGGGGCTTCCCTTTGTATTATAGTAATATTATTGACACCTGCTGATTCGATATTCTGCCGGGTTGCAGATATAGCTTCTTCCCTGGAGTCTATGGCATAGACTTCTGCTGCCAGTGCGGATGCCAGAATGGATATGCTTCCGGTACCACAGCCGATATCAGCGAATACATCGTTTTTTGTGAGCTGCAGCTTGGAAAGTGATACTGCTGCAATCTCGGGTTTGGTAGGTCCGCCCTTTACGAATTCCATGTTGTGTTGCCCCTGGGATTTAGTTAAGTAAAGTCAACTTGATTTTGGTCAATTTAACTTGTTATAATATATAAAGTATAGGAGTTTTTTGTTGCGGACAATAGAATCCCCAATCATTATGATTGAATTCAATATATTTTTTTTACAATAGTAGGAAACTGGGCGAGATTAATCGATAGAAACGTAAATATTTCTGACAGGATTAACTGGATTGACAAGATACGAGGCAACATTCCAATCCTGTTTATCCTGTAAATCCTGTCAAAAAGTCAAATGGTGACTGTTGCTTGACAGTGTATGATGTTACCTTTTGGTGCGTAGGGTATCTTCCCCCATTCCCTGTCGATCTTCCGGAACATAAAAGGCAGTTTTGCTCTGGAGTTCAGGTGCACCAACATCTCTTTACCTATCTGTTCAAAGGTTTCACCGAGATGGGGATTGTAATTCGTTTTAACATCGTCAAGTATATGTTTCGAATTAAATCATTATGATTGAAATCCGAATGTTTTAAATAAATAAATTTTTCGACATCGTCAGGACGAAAAACCTTCCGTGATAAGGATAAGTATTAGACATATATTCTCTGAAAATATTCCTAAACCTTCAGACGAAAACCCTCCCAGCTGGCTCACCAAGGAAAAAACACTCATCGGCTAAAAATTTCATATAACCATAAGTAATATATATCATGTTAATTTATTCACAACTGTGTGATTATCATGTCAGAGAAGACTATCCAGGATATTAATGCGAAAATCGCTGACGGCAGCGTTCATGTTGTCACGGCCGAAGAGATGCCGGGCATCGTGGCAGAACTTGGGGCCGATGGCGCGGCACGTGAAGTGGATATAGTTACTACCGGCACCTTCGGAGCCATGTGTTCTTCCGGAGCTTTCCTTAATCTGGGTCATTCCGACCCACCCATTAAAATGCAAAAGGTATGGATGAATGATGTGGAGGCCTACACGGGCCTGGCCGCCATTGATGCCTATATGGGAGCCACCCAGCTCAGCGAGAGCAGGGGTATGGAGTACGGCGGCGGCCATGTCATCGAGGACCTGGTGGCAGGAAAATCTGTTGACGTCCATGCCACTGCCTACGGTACTGACTGCTATCCCCGAAAGCTGCTCGATACCACAGTGACCATTGATGACATCAACCAGGCAACGATGTTCAATCCCAGAAACGGCTACCAGAAGTACAATGTTGCGACCAACTGCTCTGACCGTACCCTGCATACTTACATGGGAACACTGCTGCCCGATTGCGGCAATGCTACTTATTCAGCGGCGGGCGTGCTCTCCCCATTATATAATGATCCCACGTACCAGACCATAGGTACGGGGAGCAGGATTTTCCTGAGCGGGTCCCAGGGC
>DAOWEE010000048.1 GCA_030638625.1 Methanosarcinales archaeon | reverse complement strand
CGGGAACATGCACCTCTGGCACTGAAAGGTGCAAAGGTGAAATGTATAATTGCCAAGAGCTTTGCCCGTATCTTTTTCAGGAACTCCATCAATATAGGTCTGCCACTTCTGGAATGTGCTGAGAATGACCGCATCCGGGAAGGGGATGAACTTGATGTGGATATTGCATCAGGTGTCATTACTAACAAGACCCGGAATGAGACGTACCAGGCTACAGGACTGCCTGATTTCCTGCGTGGTATCGTGGATGCGGGTGGACTTATCGAATATACCAGGGAGCAGGTGAGCGCATGAGCCAGTATAAAGTACCAGTTATAGCAGGGGACGGTATCGGTCCCGAGATTATTGCAGAAGGCCGGAAGGTCATTGATGCAGCAGGCGAAGTGTATGGATTTGACGTGGATTGGATTGATTATCCCCATGGTGCAGACCATTACCTTGAGACCGGGGAACTGATTTCAGAGGATACACTCAAGGAACTGAATACGTACAAAAATATTTACCTTGGCAGTATCGGCGACCCCAGGGTAGCGCCAGGTGTGCTTGAAAAAGGCGTACTGCTGGCAGCGCGGTTTTACTTTGACCAGTATATCAACCTGCGCCCCATCAAGTTACTTGAGGGTGTGTGGTGTCCCATTAAGGATAAGACGCCCGCAGATATTGACTTTACCGTGGTGCGCGAGAATACTGAAGATTTCTACATTGGTATCGGCGGCAGGGTCAAAAAGGGTGAGAGCAGGGATGTGCTTGAGGTGTCACGCAGCCTGTACAATGCAAAGTTCGGGCTGGATATTGAGACCGATAGCGAGGAAATTGGCTACCAGATTGGCATGATCAGCAAAGAGGGTACCCAGCGGGTAATTAAGTATGCCTTTGAGATGGCTGCGGAACGCAAGAAGCACGTGTCGTCAGTGGATAAGGCAAATGTGCTCTCTGATATCTACGGGTTCTGGCGCGAAGAGTTTGAATCCATTGCTGCCGGATACCCGGACATGACCACGGATTTCAATTTTGTTGATGCAGTTACCATGTGGTTCGTGAAGAACCCCGAGTTCTTTGACGTTGTGGTGACGCCCAATATGTTCGGGGATATCATCACTGACCTGGGCGCCATGGTACAGGGCGGATTGGGACTGGCCCCTGGTGGCAATATCAACCCCCAGGGTACGAGCATGTTCGAACCTATACATGGCAGTGCGCCTAAGTACAAGGGCATGAACAGGGCCAACCCCATTGCTACTATCTGGGCCGGGGCCATGATGGTGGAGCAAATGGGTGAGAAAGAAGCGGCTGATGCTATTGTGGCTGCCATTGAGCGTGATATCAAGGAGGCTAAGGTGCTGACCAAGGATATGAGCGGCAGTAGTGGTACTTCTGATGTTGGCGATGAGATTGCCAGGCTTGTCAGGGATATGGCCTGAACTGGCATGGATGTAGGGAATGCTGGAAGATTACCTGGCCGAACTGGAAGAGAAGGTCAGCAGGTATGATGGGGACTACCAGCCGCAGATTGCGGCAGCCCCCCATTTATTGGGGCTGCTGAATAATTTGTTGTCGTACGAGGGGCTGTCCCCCGAACATGGAGACCTTATCAGGTCGGCGATTGCGTATTTTGTGTCCCCTTTTGATGTAATATCCGAGGCTATCTATGGATATATGGGATTCATGGATGACCTGTATGTAGCCTCATACACGCTAAGGAAGGTGCTGGATGATTTGCCGATTGGTGTGGTAGAGGAGTACTGGGAAGGGGAGTGGGACCTGCGCTCTTTTGTGGATGAGGTTTTTGAGACTTCGGCTGGGCTTATGGGTTCAAAGACGGGTGAGATACTGGCTCACTTGGGTTTGGAATAAGGTTAGTTTGGGTTATATAGGCCCGGTATTGGGTATACCGTTGACTATGGGTTGGATGGTTCATGTTCGCATAGTCATTAGGAAATCTGCGTTAACTTGATGATATATCAGCTGTAAATTAATATTCCGTGCAGGCAACATTTTTCAAATGAATGGCGAATATATTTAAATAATAGAATATTTAAACACTTATGTAGTTGGGTGACAAAAATGTATGAAAACACAACAACTTTTATTTCTGGTATTACAGCAGTTTTTGGTATATTCGGAATATTTCTTTTTATAAAATTATTCTCATCACTGAAAAGTGTGAATCTTGATACATTGAAAGCACGCGTATTTCTTTCAGAAGATTTTGTGATGAAGAATGTTGTGATAATATTTATTGTAGGATTATTAATCGCAATCCACAATTTCATTGAATATTTGGGTTTGGGACATCCCGAATTTTATTATGGAACTATTTCAGCAAACTTTCCCGCACGACTATTTGCAGTTACAGAACTATTTGTTGCTATCTTATTAGTAGAATGGCTCATGTATCGGTGGATAAAGATAATTAAAATATAATTTATAAGCACTTACTTTGCTTTCTCTGCTTCATCTTTTTCTATATATGTTAAATGAGCAGATGGTCATAGGGATATAATGGAAATCCATGCAAAAGTCAAAAGTTTTGGGACCATACAATAGCAAATTGGGACAGAAAGTATAACTTAGTATGGAATACATAAATAACCCCTGCATTCTTATGTACCAACAAACCAAAAACAACTTTCAACAAAGGACAGCCATCCTGATAGATGGCCAGAACATATACCTCTCAGCAAAAACAAGAGGTGCAAAGCCTGACTATAGTGCACTCATAGAATCAATGAACTCAAGGTTAATCACCAGAGCCATCATATACAACGTCGCACCCGATGGAATTGACCAGTCCAAGTTTGTTCATACAATGGAAATCCTGGGCTTTGAAATAAAATCCAAACGCCCGCGCAGACTTCCAGACGGCTCAATTAAGGCAGATTGGGATATGCAAATTGCCATTGATGCCCTCGCACTTGCCGATAAAGTAGATATAATGGTGATACTGACAGGTGACAGTGACTTTGTCCCATTGGTTTATGCACTTCAATCCAAAGGCGTAAAGGTAGAGATTATTTCATTTATTGAGAATACAGGAAATGAGTTAATCTCAGTTGCTGACAAATATGTGGAAGTAACTGATAATATGTTAATATACGAATGAAGGGAATTCTTTAATATTTACCTCAGGATAAAACGAAACTGAGGCCAGTATGGACATATATCACTGCAATAACACAATCCGGATTACTTAAACTATATAAAGGTTTAAATTCCCTATTAGATGAAAGTGATTATCATGGCTAATACTGATGACCCTAAAGATACTATTAAGATAGAAAATGTGGTAGCATCTACTGCTATTGGCACCACATTAGACCTGCCCAAAGTAGCTATGAAGCTTGAAGGTGCAGATTATAACAAAGAACGTTTCCCAGGAGTAGTCTACAGGACCAAGGACCCGAAGACTGCAGCCCTGATATTCGGGAGCGGTAAGATTGTATGTACCGGTGCCAAGAGTATTGACGATGTGCACAACGGCCTGAAAAAGGTATTCAATGAACTGACGGAAATGGGAGTGGATGTGATGGACAATCCAGAGATCACAGTACAGAACATTGTAGCCTCCGCTGACCTTGGCACAGTACTTAACCTCAATGCCATAGCCATCGGACTTGGGCTTGAGAATATTGAATATGAGCCTGAACAGTTCCCTGGACTGGTGTACCGGCTCGCGGTCCCAAAAGTGGTAATGCTCATCTTCGGTTCTGGCAAACTTGTGGTTACTGGCGGGAAAAAACCTGAAGATGCACATGCTGCAGTTGATAAGATCTCTGAGGAACTGGATAGTCTGGGGTTGATGTGAACTCAAGTCACACTTTTCCCATAACCGACCACCACATGCACCTTGACCACCGATGTCAGGGTGTTGAGGCCGCTAAAGCGTTCAAACGCACCGGCGGCACACATATTTTTTTAGTTTCAAAACCTTCCTGGACTATTGGTGTAACTGTAAATCAACCAGAGGATTACCATCAGGTATTCAGGGAAACAGTAGAGATGGCAGAGGCCGTTAACAAAATAGGCGTGACAGCCTTCCCTGTACTGGGTGTGCACCCGGCCGCCATTACCAAGATGTATGGCAGGGTGGGGCTGGACAGGACCATCGAACTGATGCGGTCCGGCCTGGAGATTGCAGCCGGATACGTGGAAGAAGGCCTTGCCGTTGGCATGAAATCGGGCCGTCCCCATTATGAGGTTGAGCCTGACCTGTGGGATGCTTCCAATGAGATACTGGTCTATGCTATGGAACTGGCTAAAGATGCGGACTGTCCGATACAACTACATACAGAAACCGCCACAGTGGAGGGCATAAATGAGCTGGCGGGCATGGCACGTAAAGCTGGACTTTCCCCTGAGAAGGTGGTCAAGCATTTCTCACCACCCATGATACCGGAATTTGCCAGGTGCGGTATATGGCCCGGTGTGCTTGCAGGTAAAGGGATGATCGAAGAGGCACTGACACAGGGGAGTCGGTTCATGATGGAAACCGATTATATCGATGACCCCCAGCGTCCTGGTGCTGTGCTGGGTGCCAGGACCATACCACGAAAGACCCTTGGATTGGTGGATGAATGGGGAGAAGACGTTTTTTGGAAGATTCATAAGGATAATCCTGAAAAAGTATATGGTGTTGAGATAGAACGTATTGTCGAGTCCTAATGAAGCTCCCCACAGCAGAGCTGTGGGGTATCACGATTAAGATTAAGGGAAAAGCCCTAACTGCTGAATCGCATTGGCCACCCTGCTTACACCCATACTAAGAGCAGCACCCCTCATATTCAAATCCATTTTTTCTTTCATATCCCATACATTCTTGTATGCTGTTACAAGCTTGGATTCAAGCTGCTGGTTAACATCAGTTAAACTCCAGTGCTGCCTGTTGATATTCTGTACCCATTCAAGATAACTTACCATTACCCCACCTGAGTTTGCAAGTATATCAGGCACCAGGAACACACCATTCCTGCTCAGTATCTCATCAGCTTCAGTTGTAGTGGGACCGTTAGCACCTTCAACAATGACCCTGGCTTTTATGTTTCCCGCATTCTTTTCATGTATCTGATGTCCAAGGGCTGCAGGGACTAAAAAGTCGCATTCAAGTTCCAGAGTCTCCTCATTGGTCAACTCTTCACTTCCCGGGTATCCAAGGACCGACCCTGTCTCGATCTTATGGCCCAATACTTTGCTGGGGTCAAGTCCTTCCGTGTTAAATATGCCGCCACGGGAATCGCTCAGACCAATTATCCTGCACCCCATACTGGATAATGTCATAGCAGCATGTACACCCACATTGCCAAATCCCTGCACCACAACTGTTGCATCCTTTAATGTCATGTTCAGGCTCCGGGCACATTCCCTGAGACAAATGGCAGTTCCCCTGCCCGTAGCTTCAGTTCGTCCTTCACTTCCACCAAGTTCAATGGGCTTTCCGGTAACCACTTCAGGTACTGAATATCCTTGCATGACACTGTAAGTGTCCATAATCCATGCCATGGTCTGGGCATCGGTATACATATCAGGTGCAGGTACATCACGGTAAGGACCTATGAACTGGGATATTGCAGCAGTATAGCGCCTGGTAAGGTGTTCCTTCTCACCAATGGACAGCTCCTTGGTGTCGCAGACAATACCGCCCTTGGCGCCACCATAAGGAATGTTTATGACAGCACATTTCCATGTCATGGCCATAGCAAGTGCCTTGACTTCGTCCATTGACACTTCATGGTGATACCTTATACCTCCTTTATACGGGCCTCTGGCATCATTATGCTGGACACGGTATCCTGTAAAGACTTTGATCTCCCCGTTATCCATTTCAAGAGGAAGGGATACAGTATGTATCACCTTAGGACTAATCAGGATCTCATGTATTCCGGGATTCATTCCCAGTTGGGTTGTGCATATCTTTAACTGGCTGCAAATATCATCATATGGATTTATATTTTCTCCGCTCATAGGAATCACTCCATTTATTATCAATAAAATTATAACTGAATAATATAAATACTCTTTTGGTCAATTGAAATAGATAATTATTCCATGTCCGCCTGTTTAGCAACGCAGAATTTACACAAAGCTTCACTGTTATCTTCCTGCTTATCCCTGACAGGACAGTAGTAATCCTCACCTTTTTTTTCAACAAAATAACCACCCGGAAATGGTGTGCCTTCGGGATGTGGCGGAGTAAGTGTCACAAAAATATTGTACAGCGCACACATGTAGTACAGCATGGTCATATCCAGGAAATGCTCATCGGTTTGGTCGGTCAGTTTGCTCTGGAAGTTTTTAAGAAACTCTGAGTATAATTCGACATCCAGTTTTTGGTTATGGTAACTGTCACCTGAAATAATCGCCTTATAATTCCCAAATAGTTGTTCTCCCATTTTTTCTTTAAACTTTTCCTTATATCCTGGTGGAAGATGTTTACATTCATTTTCAAGTTGTGCCTGAATTTTCATCAGGTCAAAAACAGTGTAACTATTAAGTTCTTTTTTAAGTATAGATATGAGTGTCTGACTGTCATGGACTGATTCATGTAGTTCATGAAAGTTTTTCAGTTTCTTAAACAAACTTTCCGCCATTATTGACACCAACCAGATGGTTTCAACGATTACACTTCAATATCTCAATAGTACCATCACGCATTCCCACATATACAATATCTGCATTATTGAATATACCATGTTCTATTATACCTGTACATGCTGACAGTTGCAGTGCCAGTTTACCAGGTTCTGGTATTTCGACAAAATCGGCATCTACAACCAAATTTCCATTATCAGTGATGACGGGGCCGTCCTTTCGCACAGCCATGCGCAATTTGGGATTGCCTCCCAGTTCCATGACTTGCCGCTTGACAAGTTCCAGTGCCTCTGGTATAACTTCCAGCGGTACAGGATGAATCAGAGTGTCAACCATCTTTTTCTCATCCACCAGCACTACGAAACGCCTGGCAGAGCGTGCAACAATCTTTTCATTGGTATGGGCAGCACCGCCACCTTTTATGATATACAAGTTCGCATCCACCTGGTCAGCCCCGTCAAGAGCAATATCCAATACCGGGTCCTGGTCAAGAGATGTGAGGGGAATTCCCCATTCAATAGCCAGCATCCGTGATTGATACGAAGTGGGAATACCTTTTATGTCCAATCCTTCATCGACCCTGCGCCCCAATGCTTCTATGGCAAAAGCAGTGGTTGAACCGGTACCTAAGCCTACTACCATCCCGTTATCAACCAATGCAGCGGCAGAATTTCCGATTAATTTTTTCTCATCAGTATTTGTTTGTTTAGTTCGGTCCATAATTTTCAATTCCTTTGATCCTAGATTTTCCAATCGGCTTTTGGAACCATCCTACTTCCTCAATCGTCGGCTTATATTCCACCTTTGCATTATTTGCTGCAAGCTTAGTCATTGCATTGGATGCAGGATATTCTGGAATGTATGTTACATGAGGGACTATTTTCATGGCGTTTTCTCGTTTTTTAAGGTCGTCAGGTATTGCTTTACTAATTGGTGCCTTACCTGCTAATACTTCATGTAATGTGATTGGCATATCCTGAAGGCCAAAAGCTAGTCCCGGGTTGGTCATTGGTAAATCCGTATCTATAATTACAGTTTTTTCCTCCACCATAGCTATAGAAGTTGCAACATTCAAAAAAACAGTTATTTTACCAACCCCACCTTT
>DAOWEE010000372.1 GCA_030638625.1 Methanosarcinales archaeon | reverse complement strand
GGTTTGACAGACACAGTCAGGGAAGAGGACGACCCATTTGTGGAACATTACCAGACACCGCCTATTCTTGAAATACTGTATGATGAGGATTCGGCTTTCAGGGATTCTACGGATAAGTTCATCCAGGCACTGGCAGATAACGAGGCCCTAATAGGAAAAGAATCTATCAGGCGCTACGGCGGTTTCTACGGACCTGTCTGTGTAGTGGACTTTGCGTTCTCTCCAGGCTCAACCAGTAATGTGGTGAACAGGATTCTGAAGACAATGAATATTCCCGCCCCTCACAAGGAGGCTATACTTTCAGCCAAATCATGGGGTATGGATACATCCTACGGAATAGGTGCTGCATTCCAGGCAGCCATCGAGGATGGTAAGACAGCCAAAGAAGCCGTTGAAGAAGAAATCGACATGTTGCAGATGGTCTATGACAAGCCTGTAGATGCACAGGTAAAGCTCATGGAAGATTTCGGGCACACCTCGTTTGATACGAGGGCGTACATGAACCAGTACAAGGAAAAGATGAAAGCCACAGTTATCGCAGCTAAGGACGATGGTGTGGATTATGGTAACATAGTAACAGTTCCGGCATATTGTGTCGGTGATGTTGCCCATCATATCTCCCAGTCCATGTTCAACATGTGCAAGGATGATGTGACCATGGCCATCATTGAGGCCGAGTCGCAGGTGCTTGAAAATACCTTGATGGCAGGACTCAAGGCAGGATTTAAGAACCCAGGGGCAGTACTTAACCTTGCAACCGGGGCCACTGCGGTAGGTGCTGCATATATTCTTGAAAAAGACGCATTCACCGCCTCTATGGTAATTGACCTGCTGACAAAGCGCTTCACCAACTATGTCCAGCTTAATCCTACCAGGGGTGCTGCTGCTGAATTGCATAATGTGGACTTCATGGACATGATTATGCGCGGTTCAAAGTTGCTTGAAGTAAAACCTGTAGGTAAAGGCGGATTTGTGGGTGGAGTGAAGGTTGACCTGAGTCCCATCGACAATAATGAAGTGCTGGCAAACCCGCAGAGATATACATATCCTGCATGCGCAATCACAGTAAGGTTCTCCTCACTGATGCGACTGGCTGACTTCCCATGTCTGCTTACCAGTGAACCCGTGACTGCAACCCTGATGACAAACATCATTGCCCTGAACAAGGACACTCCCGGTTCTCCTGCCAGAGGATGCAAGAGGTGTGGCACATCAGATCTGGTTAAGACGCACCAATACTGTCAGTGGGCAGAGGCCGTTTGAGGGGGCTTTGGTATGCATTGCTACGTATGTGCGCAGCAGGGCAAAGATACAGTTGCCATCGCTATGTGTATTGTATGCGGTATGGCCCTCTGCAATGAACATGTGGTCCGGGAAGATGTCGATATGTGGGAAGGAGGTTATCCAATGCCACGTTCGAAGGCACAGAAAAAGCTTCCGCGGATACTTTGCCAGGAATGCTACAGTGCATTAAAGTGAGGTGATTTTATGGCAGAAATTGGAATATGGAAACGCTCTTTGGCTGAGTTAATTGGCACCTACGCTCTTGTATTTATAGGGCCTGGTGCTGCTGTAATAACTCTGTTGCTGGCAGAGGACCAGATCAATAAGGGCGGTTTTAATATCGGTATAGGCTACGGTGGATTGGGTGACTGGCTTGCGATTGGCCTTGCATTCGGTTTTATCATAATGTGTATGATATACGTGTTTGGTCACATCTCGGGTACGCACATCAATCCGGCAGTAACTATTGCATTGTGGGCTACCAAACGGTTCCCTACAAGTGATGTGATTCCGTACATAGTCGCACAGCTAATAGGTGCTGTGCTGGGGTCCATATCATTGGTACTGGTTCTTGGTACAAGGGCAGCCACTGTGGGTGGACTGGGTGCAACAGCTCCCTTTATGGGTGTTTCGTATTCCCAGGCCATTATCTGTGAGGCCATTGCCACGTTCTTCCTGATGCTGACCATCATGGGTGTAGCCGTTGATAAACGGGCTCCGGGTCAGTTCGCAGGATTCGCCATCGGTATGGTCGTGGCAGTGGATATCATTGTCACAGGTAATATCACTGGTTCTTCCCTCAACCCGGCTCGTACTTTTGGACCGTATGTGGGGGATACCCTGTTTGGTGGGCCGAATCTGTGGCAATATTTCCCCATATATATTATCGGGCCAATATTGGGTGCGGTGGTTGCAGCATTTGTGTACGACTACATAGCAGGATTAAAGGGCGAGGAATAGACCGCCCTTTTTATTTTTTTTCTGTCAGTAAATATTATGTTCATTGATGTTCATTGTGTTTTATGGACACTATGCCAGATTTTAATCAAGAGGAAGCTACAAAAAAGATTACCAATTTTATCAGGGCGTATGTGAAAAAATCAGGCACCAAGGGTGCGGTT
>DAOWEE010000202.1 GCA_030638625.1 Methanosarcinales archaeon | reverse complement strand
TGGGCAGCTTATTGATACTGGTTCGGTTAACGTCACTGTTCCGGTCCCACAACGACCAGAGCTATCGATACAACTTTCATACAGAAAAGAAACTACTGATGATTATGATATTTACAAAATATATGGCTACATCATCAATGATAAAGCGCTTGGCTATAATGATTACGATATTCCTGTGCAAATAACAATAATGGATGATGAAACAGGAAATGTCATGTCAAACGATACTAAAACTTACCATTTTAGATCGCCTGGAATAGCAACACTTTCAAACTGGAAGGGAAGGCCCATGGCAGTCATCGAACTGGCACACAATAAACCTTCTAATGAAAGTTACTTACCCGTTCAAAATGTGGCAAAAGGAATATCTGGTGATATATTCAGGGTGAATGTCACAGCCACATTGTACGACCCGTGGTATGATAAAAGGTATGACCAATGGACCGAATCAAATGGCCGGACATATGAGAAGTACGGTTATTGGTATGACATGTCTGGCAAATGGTATGAACCACCACAGTTCGACCAGGTGATATTAGTACATGATGAACTGGTCATACCGCCTGAATGAACATACAAATCAAAAAGAGAGAAATGAAGTGTTAAATCTATGAAAATACAAGGAAAGAGCATAGAAAATACCTTTTATTTTAATCATCGGTATTTTCTTATCTTTTTGGAAATGGTTACTGGAGTCTGATAACTCCTGAAACGTTTATTCTGACCAGCACTAAATATCATTTAAACCCAATTACTATCCAGATACAATATAGTGACCCACACATGAACACCCAACCCACCTTCCTCCCCCTCTCCCTTAATGAAGCAAAAACCCTCGGATTTCAGGAATTCGATATCATCCTGGTGACCGGGGATGCCTATGTAGACCACCCCTCATTCGGCACTGCCCTGGTGGGGCGCGTACTGTGGGATGCAGGCTACAAAGTAGGTGTCATCGCCCAGCCCGACTGGAAGAGCGATACGGATTTCAGGAAACTGGGCAAACCCAGACTGTTCTTTGGCGTGACCTCCGGCAATGTGGATTCCATGGTCAACAACTACACTGCTAACCTGAAAAAACGCCATGATGATGTATATTCCCCTGGCGGCGCCGGTGGACTGAGACCCAACCGCGCCGCAATCGTGTATGCCGATAAACTACACGCCCTTTTTCCAGATACTCCTGTTGTGCTGGGAGGCATTGAAGCCAGCCTGCGGCGGTTCGCCCATTATGACTACTGGTCGGATTCAGTACGCCAGTCCATCATGGCCGATGCGCCAGCAGATATGCTGGTGTTCGGAATGGGGGAGCGGCAGGTGGTTGAGATTGCACGCAGGCTCGATGGTGGTGAGGATATACGAGACCTCACCGACATTGCAGGGACGGTCATTAAACTGGAGTTAAAGAAATGGCGTGCGATGGAACATGAGGGTTATGTGGAACTGCCGCCCTTTGTTGAGGTTTCAAAGGACAAGAAGGTGTATGCTAGAGCGTTCGGGCTACATTACCAAAACCAGGACCCGATACGGGGCAGACCAATGGTACAGCAGCATCCCAAGACCGTCATCATCCAGAATAAGCCTGCTATGCCGTTGTCCACACAGGAGCTTGACCATGTGTACGAGCTTCCGTTTACCAGAATGGCGCATCCATCCTACAAAAAGCCTATACCAGCCCTTGCTCCCGTCAAATTCTCGATAGTGAGTCACAGAGGATGCTTCGCATCCTGTTCCTTTTGCGCACTAACTCACCACCAGGGCCGCATCATTCAGAGCCGGAGCATTGATTCGATGGTGCGGGAAGTGGAACGAATGACACATATGCCTGGATTTAAGGGTATTGTGCAGGATGTGGGCGGGCCTACTGCCAATATGTACGGTATGGACTGCGAGCTGTGGGACACAAAGGGGGCATGTGCTGATAAGATATGCACGCATCCCCTGTGCAAGAGCCTTGATACCAGCCATGAGCAGCAGGTGGAACTCCTGCGCCGCCTGCGGGATATTCCGGGCGTGAGGAAGGTGTTCATCGGGTCAGGGATACGGTATGACCTGGTGCTGGCTGATTCTTCTGGTTATTTTCATGAATTGTGTGAGCACCATGTCAGCGGGCAGCTCAAGGTGGCACCCGAACATGTGACCTCGCATGTTACTGATGTGATGCACAAGCCTTCGAGAGAGGTGTTTGAGGAGTTCAGGGGCAGGTTCGAAGCAGTGAATAAGGAACTTGGCAGGAAACAATACCTTATACCTTATTTTATGTCCAGCCATCCCGGTTGCACTGTTGAGGATATGGTGGAACTTGCCGAGTATATCAGGGACAATGACCTGTACACCGAACAGGTGCAGGACTTCACGCCCACGCCGATGACGGCTTCTACGTGCATGTATTATACCGGGATTGACCCTTTCACCATGGAGGAGGTGCATGTGGCAAAGGGGCGGGAGAAAAGGATACAGCGGGCGCTGATGCAGTACAGGGATGAGAGGAATTTCGGGCTGGTACATGAAGGGTTGAAGATGGCTGGTCGGGAGGAACTGATAGGGAATGAGTGGATGAGTTTGGTGCGGCGAAAGGGAAGAAGTTAATCTTTACCCTCTTCAAATTCCAACGACAGCGAATTGATACAATACCGCTCCCCAGTCGGGTGCGGCCCGTCATCGAACACATGCCCTAAGTGCCCGCCACACTTGCTGCACACAACCTCGGTCCTGTGCATACCCAGACTGTTATCGGGCTTCAGTTCAACCTTATCATTTGACATGGGAGTCCAGAAACTCGGCCACCCACTGCCTGAATCATACTTCTCGTCCGAGCGGAACAACTCCTGCCCGCAGCCACCACATACATAGACGCCTTCCTTGTCGTGCTTGTTGAACTTGCCTGTGAATGGTGGCTCTGTTCCCTTTTCTATCAATACATGGAACTTTTCAGGAGCCAGTTCTTTTCTCCACTCTTCCTTTGATTTGGATATCTTTGGTTCCAATTCTTGAACCCCCTTAATTGAATTTTATTTACCACTCAGAACAACCTTGACCTGATACTTACAGCATACAATAGCAATACTCCCAATACCATGAAAACCCAGAACAACCAGCGCTGCAGCCGTATCCCCCCGACAAGGTCAATTGTCACAGAACGGACACCATTGAACCCATGATACACTATCAGTACCAGTATTACCAGGAAGAATTCCGTAGAAAGCACATA
>DAOWEE010000249.1 GCA_030638625.1 Methanosarcinales archaeon | reverse complement strand
GTTAGTGTTTACCTATGGAAGGTTCATCTAATGCAGACAAAAGACGATGTAATACAAGCAGTTGAGGAACTGGATGTAAAGTTCATCCGGTTATGGTTCACAGATATCCTGGGGACCATGAAGAGTTTTGCCATAACAAAAGAAGAACTGGGAACCGCGCTTGATGAAGGCATGGGATTTGACGGGTCATCCATTGAAGGCTACCGTGATATCGAAGAGAGCGATATGATAGCAATGCCAGACCCCACCACCTTCAAGGTACTTCCCTGGAGACCAAAAGAGCGTGCCACTGCAAGGATGTTTGTAGATATTCTGAACCCGGACGGAAGTCATTTCGAGGGTGACCCCAGGTACATACTCAAGCAGAATCTGGAACGTGCCAGGAAAATGGGCTATACATTATATGTGGGTCCTGAACTGGAATATTTTTATTTTGATTCATGCGATTCTACCAAGACTGTCGACAAAGGCGGATATTTCGACCTCTCACCGCTGGACATGGCTACAGACCTGCGCAGGGAAACCGTTTTCGCGCTGGAGGATATGGGCATCAAGGTGGAATACAGCCACCATGAAGTTGCACCCAGCCAGCATGAGATTGACCTGAGGTATGCGGAAGCCCTGCAAATGGCAGATAACACCATGACCTACAAGCTTGTGACTAAGGAGATTGCCACACAGAACGACCTGTATGCTACGTTTATGCCAAAACCCATATTCGGTGAGAACGGCAGCGGCATGCACGTCCACCAGAGCCTTTTCAAAGGAGATTCCAATGCGTTCTATGATGCCGATGACGAATACAGTCTTTCCGACATTGGCAAGAGTTACATCGCTGGTATCCTGAAACATTCCAGTGAGATGTGTTCTGTGCTGGCGCAGACCGTGAACAGCTACAAGCGGTTGGTACCTGGCTACGAGGCCCCGGTATATGTTGCCTGGGCAAGGAGAAACCGCAGTGCACTGGTAAGAGTGCCTATGTACAAGCCTGGCAAGGAACTGGCAACAAGAATGGAATTGCGCTGCCCGGACCCTGCATGTAATCCATACCTGGCATTCTCTGTAATGCTTGCTGCGGGTCTTGATGGCATTGAGAAAGGGTATGAGTTGCCTGACCCGGTTGAGAAGAATATTTTCAATATGAGTCCGTCCGAGATGAAGGAAGACGGTATAATTTCTTTACCATCCAATCTCGGGGAAGCCATCCAGGCCACTGAGAACAGCGAACTTGTGCGAAAGGCTCTTGGCGACCACGTCTTTGACAGGTTCATAGAGGTCAAGAAACGAGAATGGGATGAGTACAGGATACAGGTTACACCGTACGAGATGGATAAGTATCTCAGCGTCCTGTAGGTTCAGGTAAAAACAGTTTGTTAAAGGTCATCAATCCCGGGTGCGTTCACTCGATAGGCCTGATTCGTCCGGTACACGGATCGGATTTGGCTGATAGGGAAGTATCATTGCCGGGATTATGACACTTTTGTACCGTTTTCACGATTTTGGTACAAAGGTCATGGCCCGGGTAGTAATTATTGATTGGTAAGAGAATTCTGTGCAAAGGTGATGACGATGCACCACGTTCTTTTTTTTGCCTCCTGAAAGATTCCCTGCCCGGGTCTAAATAACCTTGACATTGTATGGGTAACGTTTGCTTATTGTACCATGTCCAGGATGTCGGCAGAGTCTGACAAACACAAAGAAAAAAAAAGCACCGTCCGGGAAACGGCTCCCAAAACGGTGCTATCGCAAAATTAAACCTTTTCAGGCGTTGAGTATCTTCTCAACTTCGTCCTTGTCCACATCCATTACATGTGGAATGCCGGACACATCAGCTGCCTCTCTCGTTATGGCCGCAATATCATCCCGCTCGATGTACTGTAGCGCAAACTTCCTGTTCCCGGTCATCAACTGCTGCATACCCTGGCCCAGTCTCTGGAAGTAGGTGTACACACCAATGGCACCGGGTGGGATGTCAGAATACCTGCTGCCGTACATTTTCTTCAACTCAGGTGCTGCAATAAAAATCTCCTCAACACTGCTGCCGAACCTGCTGATATACACGGGCACATGTCCCTCATTAATTTTATTGCCGATAGTCTTACCCACCATAGCTGCAGCCAATGGCCCCCTGGCCATTCCTATAAGCTTGTTGTATGGTGCACCGATGGCCAGTCCCTTATAGACCTGGTCCTCAAGTGTGATACCGCCTGCTACTGCCACATCAGGCACGTACTCGCCACGGTCATCAAGTTTCTTGATATACTGGTGCAGCAGTGAGTAAATCTCCACCTGCGGCATACCCCATTCATTCATCATTCTCCAGGGGCTCATACCTGTACCGCCACCTGCACCGTCCACGGTAAGCAAGTCAAGCTCAGCCTTGCTGGCGTACTTGACAGCCCTTGCAAGGTCAGCGGGCCTGTATGCACCTGTCTTCAGGAACACATGCTTGGCACCCAGATTTCGCAGTTCTTCAACACGGTCCATGAAGCCATCTTCGGTCACCATACCGATACGGCTGTGTCTCTCGAACTCATGGAAACTTCCTGCATTGAAAGCCTCGATGACATCAGGGTCAAGTGGATCTGGCAGCACCACATATCCGCGCTTTCGTAATAGCTGTGCCCTCTCCAGGCTGTTCAGCTTAACCTCGCCGCCGATATCCTTGGCACCCTGTCCCCATTTCAACTCAACGGTCTCGATGCCCAGTTTCTCAAGACCATATTCCTGGACGCCCAGACCAGTATCCTCGACATTAGCCTGCAGAATAATGTCACCATATCCGTCACGTTGCCAGTCCTTGTACAGCTTGACCCTACTGGCCAGGTCAGGTGAATGTTCCACCCGTCCGTTCTCAATTACTGAATCGGGGTCCATACCGCACACATTCTCACCGATGGTCAGGGGCACACCTGCCATGGCAGAACCGATGGCCAGCCCATCCCAGTTGTTCTTTGCCACTGCTGTGCTGCCAAGACCGGGAATGATGAATGGCAGTCTCAGTTTGATTTCCTTATCCTTACCAATCCTTACCTCAAGGTCCACGTTCGGGAAAATGGCCTTATCGCTGTCGGCCTCTATGCCTACTGCGCCCACTGCCGTCCCCATAATATTGAAATGACTCAAATCCAATGGATAGTCTTTCTCAGAAGCCGATGTGGTGATACCGTATGGCTGCGGGTAGATAACCTCAGACCCGCGGTAAGCGGACTTGCCAATCTCGCACATGCCGATACACCCGTCCACACAGGTGACACACATGCCGCTAATAGGGCTTACCGAACCTTCAGTCCTGTTCTTTGTCAGCGTTGCCGCTGTTGCATTTACTCTTGTTAATGACATATTTTTCCTCCAATTTTTGTTCAATGACTTTATATTCAAATTATTCAATTATCCATATCAATTATTCAACATCCATACCTGTTATTTCACGTCCTCTGGTCCCTTTACACACGATAGGCATGGTACCATGAAGCACATGGCATCGCCATATTCTGAGGCACATACCGGCTCGGTATTGATACATCCACTGCACAGTACGGTCTCTGCCTGAGGTCCCTGGCACCGCAGTTCACATGCGGGACAGATGTACATACAGGCACCGCACCTGCGGCACTCCTCAGATGTCATGTCAAAGGGTGTGGTAATGTAACGGTCGGTACCCCTGCCAGCGAATCCGATGGCTTTGGCCACCATCTGCTCTTCGCACATGCGTACGCACAACCCGCACAGTATACAGTCGTCGTTCAGTGGTTTGAACCTGACCTCCTTGAGTTCAAGCAGTGCAGCCATATCCTGCAGTTTCTTTGAACTTGGACACCGTGCAATGAGGAGTTCCATTATCATCTTCCTGGTTTTGATAACCCTGTTACTGTGGGTCCGCACCTCAAGTCCTTCCCGGACCGGGTGCATACACGAGGTCACAAGTTTGGTCCTATCCCCGCTGCCAATCTCAACAACACAGAGCCTGCATACACCGTAGGGTGTCAGCCCTTCGTCGTAGCACAGCGTGGGTATGTCTATCCCATAGAACTGTATGGCCTCCAGCAGATTCCAGTTGGGGTCTGCCTGCACCTCGGCACCGTTCAACATGAACGTCACCATTTCGCCTCTGGGTGTTTGTGAATTTTGTGACATTCCTATCACTCCTTACTCACGGCATCGAACCTGCATACATCATAGCAGATGCCGCATTTGATACATTTCTCAACGTCCAGTACATGGGGCTGCTTCTTATCCCCCATAATAGCCTCGGACGGACATTTCTTAAGGCACAGGCCACAGCCGGTACAATTGCCGGCATCGATACTGTAGGTAATGAGTTCAGTGCATACACCGGCAGGACATCTATGGTCCTTTATATGTGCCACGTACTCGTCCTCAAAATATTTCAGTGTGGACAATACCGGATTGGGCGCAGTCTGGCCCAGCCCGCACAGGGAAGCGTCCTTTAACACCTCGGACAGGTCCCGTATCAGGTCAAGGTCTTCCATTTTGCCCCTGCCTTCGGTAATGTCGGTCAGTATCTCACCCATGCGCAGCAAACCCTCGCGACAGGGCACGCATTTGCCGCATGATTCTTCGATCAGGAAGCTGATGAAGTATCTTGCTACGTCCACCATGCAGGTATCCTCATCCATCACGATCATGCCGCCGGATCCCATCATAGACCCGGCCTCAGCCAGCTGTTCGTAGTCCACGGCCAGATCGATCATTGATTCAGGGATGCACCCGCCACTGGGACCTCCGGTCTGTACGGCCTTGAAAGCCTTACCATCCGGGATTCCGCCTCCGATATCAAAGATGATTTCCCGCAAGGTCATACCCATTGGCACTTCGACCAGGCCGGTGTTATTAATCTTACCAACCAGGCTGAACACCTTGGTGCCCTTGCTGGAATCCGTCCCTATGCCCGCATACCAGTCTGCACCCTTGTTTATTATCAGGGGCACATTGGCCCAGGTCTCGACATTGTTCAGGTTTGAAGGTCTGTCCCACAGTCCCTTGTCTGACGTGTGGACATATTTGGCCCTGGGTTCACCGGGTTTGCCTTCAAGCGAGGCCATCAGTGCTGTGGATTCGCCGCATACGAATGCACCGCCGCCACGATTGACCTTAACATCAAAGTCAAAGCCCGACCCCATGATATTATCACCCAGCAGCCCCATTTCTCTGGCTACTCGGATTGCTGTGGTTATATTGGCCACCGCTAACGGATATTCGTTCCTGACATAGATGTAACCTTCATTAGCCCCAGTGGCATAGGCACCGATGATCATCCCTTCCAGCACGCTGTGAGGATTTCCTTCCAGGATGCTGCGGTCCATATAGGCTCCAGGGTCGCCTTCATCCGCATTGCAGATGACATATTTTATATCACCTGGTGCATTTCGGGTTGACTCCCATTTACGGCCTGTGGGGAATCCTCCGCCTCCCCTGCCCCTAAGTCCAGATCTTTTAACTTCGTCTATTACAGTCTCAGGTGTTGAACCCAGCGCCTTTGCAAGAGCACTGTATCCATCAACTGCAAGGTAGTCATTGACATTTGTAGGGTCTATACTTGTATTATTACCCATTACCAGACGCTTTTGTTTTTGATAGAAAGGAATGTCCTCTTCCTTGACCTTGATCTCGTTGGTGACCGGGTCCTTGTATTGCAGCCTCTCCACAATTCCGCCGTTCTCAACAGTGGTATCGATAATTTCCCCAACGTCCTCTGGGGTCACCTTCTGGTAGAAGACCCCCTGCGGAAATATTATCACTATAGGACCGCGTTCACAAAATCCGTGGCATCCCGTTACTACGAGATCTATCTTGTTCGCCAATCCACCCGAATCCAGGTTTTCTTCAAAAGTACTGGCTACTTCTGTACACCCTGAGGCATGACATCCTGTGCCGCCGCATACCGTTATGCGTGGCCTGTTGGAATCTCTTTCAGACTGTATCTGGCTACGGAGACTTTCCAGTTCATTTATTGATTTTACCATCAACTCACTCACCTTCCTAACCTATTTTCCGTTTAGCAGGTTCTCAACCTTAATTGGTGTCATCTGGCCATGGTATTCTTCATTTTCCACAACTACCGGGCCAAGAGCACATGCACCTACACAGTTAACGGTTTCAAGCGTATATTCGCCGTTTTCAGTAGTATCGCCTGCCTTGATTTCCAGTTTGCGCTCCAGTTCTTCAAGCACTCTTTTCGAGCCCCTGACATGGCAGGCAGTACCCATGCATACGTGTATCTGCTGCTTGCCCTTAGGCTTGAGGCTGAATGCCTTGAAAAAAGTAGCCACACCGAATACCTGGACCCTGGGGATATTCAATCTCGATGCGACATATTCCAGTGACTCCGCAGGCAGGTAATTATACTCTGCCTGGATGTCCTGCAATATGGATATAAGCGAACCTGGTTCGGCATTATATTCATCTATTATTGAATCCAGTCTGGATTCGTCAACAGTCATCTGATTCCTCCTGTATCATTTTATTCTCCTGTTATGGTTTGACTATAGTATGATCTTCAAAAGTAACGAAATGTTCCACTGCCCATATTGGAAAAAAAGCTTTGAATATATTGAATTTAATCGGATTTTCAAAGAGAGGCGCGTTATGGATAATACATCACCTTTTTTGTTAAGCCAGTAAGGATGTGGTCAGCCACTTACTGACCAGATGTTATTTAAATATAACTATTTTTTAAATGTAGGCAGACATTAGCCGATGTCTAAAAGTAATATTAAAAGGTACTTACAGAATCCTTAACTATAAAAACGGCACAGGCAATTTACTTCTTTTATTTAGTATTAATATGTTACTAAATTAAACGATATAATTAAATATTATAATACTATAGTCAATTGTCGGCTGCCTATTAATGAGTCATCACCAAATCATGGAAATTCCCCATATCACAAGAAAATACAGCCTTTTAATTGAGATAGGTCTTACCCAATAATCTACAATTATATGGTAAATCAGAACCATAACATTTCAATGGGGCTGTGAGGGTTATGCTGGAAATTCTAATATGAACAGCCATATCTCTAAAATAACAGACAGGAGGCAAAATCGTGAATCTTAGAACACCAAACGCAAATGAAGCTACCGGAACCTCTAACCGCTCAAGAAGCGTGGCACCGGTATCAGGAATCTGTACCCGCTGTATCGATGGGTGCAGAGGTAACTGCGAGATATTCAAAGCCACATTCAGAGGCAGGGAAGTATTGTACCCCGGACCTTTTGGCGAGAGTACAGCAGGGGCAGACAAAAACTATCCAATTGATTATTCCCATGTGAACATCCATGGATATGCGGTAGGAGCATTCGGCCTGCCCGCAGGGGTGGAGCCCGGACCGGATACTGCCATTTTCCCCAATGTGGACACTGAGACTGAATACGGCTGGGACCAGAAGGTTAAAATGAAAGTGCCAATGTTCACAGGGGCCCTGGGTTCCACAGAAATTGCACGCAAGAACTGGGAACATTTCGCAGTGGGTGCAGCCATAGCAGGTATCACCCTGGTATGCGGTGAGAACGTCTGCGGAATCGACCCTGAACTTGAACTCAACGCTGAGGGCAAGATATCAAAATCCCCTGAGATGGATCGCAGGATCGAGACCTACAGGAAATTCCATGACGGGTACGGTGAAATACTGGTCCAGATGAATGTGGAGGATACCCGACTGGGTGTGGCTGAGTATGTAGGCAGTAAACACAACCTGGATACCATTGAGCTGAAATGGGGCCAGGGTGCCAAGTGCATCGGCGGCGAGATTAAGGTGAAGGATATTGACCGTGCTGTTGAACTGAAGAAAAGGGGATATGTTGTTACTCCTGACCCTGAAGCACACGACATCAGGGAAGCATATAAGGTCGGTGCCATCCGTGAATTCGAGAGGCACTCCCGCCTGGGATTTGTCACAAAGGAAGATTTCATGGCAGAGATAGACAGGCTGCGTGACCTTGGATTCAAACGTATCACACTCAAGACCGGAGCCTACCCAATGGTGGAGACTGCAATGGCACTGGCATACAGTTCTGAAGCAAAGATCGACCTGCTCACCTTTGACGGTGCACCAGGCGGTACTGGCATGAGCCCATGGCCTATGATGAATGAATGGGGTACGCCTACATTCTATCTCCAATCCCAGGTCCAACAGTTCGCAGAGAAGCTCAAGGCACGTGGTAAGAGAGTACCTGACCTTGCAATGGCTGGCGGGTTCTCAAGCGAGGACGGCATATTCAAAGCAATCGCAATGGGTGCACCTGATGTGAAAGCAGTATGCATGGGTCGCGGATTGATGATACCAGGCATGGTCGGCAAGAACATAGGCAAATGGATCAAAGATGATGACCTGCCCAAGACGGTATCCCAGTATGGACGCAGGCCAGAGGAGATTTTTGTGCATTATGAGGAACTGGTTGACAAGTTCGGTAGTGATATCAAGGACATCCCGCTGGGAGCCCTGGGTATCTACAGTTACGCCCAGAAGACCAGGACCGGTCTGCAGCAGATCATGGCTGGCAGCAGGAACTTTAATCTTTCCACTATTTCAAGGAAGGATGTTACCTGCCTGACCGAAGAGGCTGCCAAGGTTTCAGGCATTCCATACATTATGGATTCCTTCAGGGAAGAAGCTGAAGCTGTCCTGATGGAATAGAACCTGTATATAACACAACAAAAGGGCACATTGATGACGTTGCTCTCAAAGAGAGCAACGTCAGGTTCATTTTTTCTTTTTTCAGTTTGAATATAGTTATTAAACACCTACGACTGGATTAGCTCGTTTATCTGCTATGAGGTCCGGTACAACCCATAGAACTTGCGCAGTGACCAGATACCAAAGGACGTCAGCAGTGCAGTGAATACTAACAGGCCGGTTCCCGGATAATCCTGGGCGTATGCTAGCTGTTTGAGTCCTGAAAGTCCAAACAGGAAAAAAACAATACCTCCAAACAGGTATGATATGGTTTGGAACCTATTTATTAAATCGTAGTTATTCATTTTATTCACCTTATTCTCTGAATCTGTATTTAGTAACATATAAATGTATCTCAAGGTTAGCACAATGTTTATATATTATTAAATCTACAGTAAATTGCCGTTTACCGGTAAATACTGATTGAAATATAATGGAGGTCAATAAAATTATTTCGAATAAAAAAATTCCAACGCTGGCAATTTCAGCAGCACTATTATTATCACTAATATTGCTGGTCATGCCTGCGATGGGCGCAACCCCTGATGAGAACGCCGATGCAATAGCAGGAGTTCAGGAAAGCCTTACATTTGTATGGCTGCTACTGTGCGGAGGCCTGGTGTTCTTTATGCATGCAGGTTTCTCACTTGTAGAGGCAGGTCTCACACGGACCAAGAACACTGCGAACATACTGATGAAGAACATGATGACCATTTGTCTTGGCATCCTGGTGTACTGGGCCGTAGGATGGGCTATCATGTACGGCAGTTCAATTGCCGGACTTTTCGGAGGAGATCAATTCTTCCTTTCAGGTGCAGATAATGCCACCTGGAACGGCTGGTTCTTCCAGATGGTCTTTGCAGCCACCGGAGCCACTATCGTATCAGGGGCCATGGCAGAGAGGACCAATTTCAAGGCTTATTTGTTATTTACTGTGATACTGGTCGCCATCATCTATCCAGTATATGGACACTGGGTCTGGAGTGGTGCAGACTTTGCACTTCTAACAGGTGCAGAAAGTTTTATTGTTAAAATAGCCGGTGCAGCCCATCATGACTTTGCCGGATCCGGCGTAGTCCACAGTATCGGTGGATATGCAGCCCTGGCTGGTGTCTTAGTAGTAGGTCCAAGACTTGGCAAGTTCAAGGACGGTATCGCGCAGGCAATTCCAGGTCACAACCTGACCCTGGCATTCCTGGGCACCTTCGTCCTGACATTGGGCTGGTTAGGTTTCAACGGTGGCAGTACCCTGGATGGTAATGACGCTTTCATGAACCTGGTAGTAGTCAATACATTCCTTGCCGCAGCAGCAGGCTCGATCACTGCTATGCTCATCACCTGGGCCAAGTCTGGTAAACCTGACCCTTCACTGACAGCCAATGGAATGCTGGCAGGCCTTGTATCCATAACTGCACCCGCAGGTTCTGTTGAGAACTGGGCTGCAGTAGTCATTGGTATCATAGGCGGTGCAATAATGATTGCAGGCGTGTTCTTTAATGAGAACAAGTTGAAGGTCGATGACCCGGTAGGTGCCATAGCAGTACACGGTTATGCAGGTTCCTGGGGTCTGCTCTCAGTAGGTATATTCAGCGTAGGTATCGGAAACGGTATCCTGGCAGATGCAGCCTATGCAGCAGATGCACCCGGATTGCTCTACGGAGGAGTAGCACAGTTCATTGCACAGGTAGCAGGTGTCATCTTGACATTTGTCTGGGCCTTTGGAGTATCCTTTATCGTGTTCAAGATACTGGATGTCATTGTTGGCCTGCGTGTATCTGAAAAGGACGAAGTCATGGGACTGGATCTCGCAGAACACGGTGTGAACGCATATCCGGAATATATAATCGATTAGAGGTGTAATATATGAAGAAGATCGAAGCTATCATTCGTACCAACAAAGTGGATGATGTCAAGGAAGCCCTGGACGAAGCAGGATATTCGAGCATGACCGTGACTGAGGTCAAAGGTCGTGGACGACAGAAAGGTATGATGCAGCAGTGGCGCGGCCGCGAGTACTGCGTTGACCTGCTGCCCAAAGCCAGGATAGAAATTGTAGTGCCTGACAATCAAGTGGACAAAGTGATGGAGGTCATTCAAAAATCAGCTTCCACCGATAATATCGGGGATGGAAAGATTTTCGTGATACCCGTCGAAAATGCCATGCGTATCAGGACAGGAGAGACTGGAGAGGACGCGCTTTAGCGTCCCCTCCTTTTTTTATTTTTTTTATTTTTTCATGTTGCCAGGATTTAGGTTTTCCATTGAAGAGCTGTCAGGGTCCCTTGCGGATATGGGCAGTATGGTGCCATTCATCCTTGGTGCAGTACTCATAGCAGATTTCAAACTTGCTCCTGTGCTGCTAATGTTCGCAGCAGCCCACATCGTAACCGGCCTATATTATAAGATACCCATGTCGGTACAGCCCATGAAAGCTATCGGTGCACTTGTTATCGCTGGCGGCCTGACCCATGGCCAGGCTGTTGGTGCAGGGATTGTAATCGGTGTGTTTTTCCTGGTGATGGCATTTAGCGGTACAATATCCTGCATAGCCAAAATGATGCCGAAAAGTATCATCAGAGGTACCCAGCTGGGTATGGCACTCATCATTGCTGTAAAGGCATTGGATCTTTTATCGCTGCACCCGCTCTCTGGAGTATTTGGTATCCTGCTGATAATTGGCTTCTTTATTGCAGGCAGGGAAGGTTTTTCATCCATAACCCTGCTGGGATTGGGATTCTTGTATGGGATACTGGTCTATGGACTGCCGGAAATTGCGCCCGGTTTCAATTTATCAGTATATTTGCCAGATATGGCTGAGATAATTGACGGCGGGCTGATAGGTGCTTCGTCCCAGATACCCCTCACATTCGTAAATGCAATACTCGGGACATCACTGCTTGTCAGTGACCTGTATTCCCGGGACATCAAACCGGGCCGACTGGCAATGTCAACCGGCATCATGAACCTTATATCAGCCCCCATGGGAGGGCTTCCAATGTGCCATGGTTCTTCAGGAGTAGCAGCACATTATAAATTCGGGGCCAGGACAGGGGGTTCAAATATCATCATGGGCATGGTATTAATCCTGGCAGCAGTGTTTATTCCTGCAGATTTTCTAATACTCCTTCCCGGGGGTATCACAGGAGCACTTCTGTTATTTGCAGGATACGAGCTTGGCAGCAAATTCCGTGACAGCGAATCTTTACATCTGACATTATTGGTGGCGATTGTTTCGCTTTTTACCAATATCGGCATTGGGTTTATTGTAGGGGTAGGGTTGTTCTTGCTCGCCAGGAAAATACCTATTCTGAACATAGGAGTTTCGGATAATGTTTTTAAGGCAGATGGAAACTGAAGACCTTGACATCATGCTTGATATGGCGCATGCCGAAGGATGGTCATCAGATAGATTCGAATTTGAACTTTACCTTAAGCAGAATCCTGATGGGTGCTTTACCTGCATTACAGATGAAAAGGTAGTGGGAGGCATTATGACATTCACTTATCCCAACAGTGGCTGGATAGGCAATCTGGTTGTAGACAAAAAATACCGCCTGAAAGGATTTGGAAAAGCACTTTTCCGCAGGGGTCTGCGGCAATTATCCTCCGTACCCACCATTTTCTTATGTGCATCTCCTATGGCAGTGAGATTATATTCAGAATTTGGGTTCAAAAAAGTATCGAACGTTAACAGGTGGGAACGTAAAGGTGTGACACTCGAGATACCCGAAAATAACAACGAACTTGAATATGTGCTTGCCGTAGATGGTACATGCTGGCGGGAGGATAGGTCGAAGATGTTAGGCCAGGTGTTTAAGAATCGCTCTCTTTTAACTGATAAAGGTGCATGGCTGGGATTCGGGCGTGTAGATGACCATTGGACAATAGGCCCGTGGGAAGCATATGATAAAGATTTGGCACTTGGACTTTTAAGACAGTCCATGGTAGAAAGCAATGAACGGCACATACTGGTTGATGTACCTGCACAAAATACCAGTGCATGGGACATTCTGACAGCTATGGGTTTTGAAGTTGTAGGCACAACGGTGCTTATGTGCAGGGGTATACTCCCGGACATTGTTTTTAATAATATCTATGGTTTTGCCAGTATGGGTTCTAAGGGATGATTGATTAAATTTAAATATCATTAAATCTACAGTACTATGCCGACTTATCGTTTTACTATGTAAAATCCAGGATAGATCATATGACTGAATTTACTACCCAGAGAACAATAATCGAGATATTGAAAACAATTTATGAAAGCAATGATCCTATTGGTGCCCGTTTGATTGCTGATAGAATGGATCATAAGGGCTATTCCATAGGTGAGAGGGGTGTTCGATATCACTTGAAGATACTGGATGCTAATGGATTTACCAACAGGATCGGCTATTCGGGAAGGATTATAACAGAAAATGGGATTGCAGAGATAAACAATGCTCTTGTTGGGGATAGGCTGGGTTTTGTTATTAGTCGTATCCACGAACTGTTATATGAAACAACTTTTGACCCTTTAGAAAAAAGCGGGAACATAATAATCAATCTGTCTGTTATGGATAAAGATGATTTTGAGGAAAACAGGGAATTGATCCACACAATTATTCAAAAGGGTTATACTGTTAGTCCCAAGTGCCATATTTTTGAACAAGGGGCCAAAGTTTCCAATATTACTGTACCAGAGGGGTCAGTAGGAATTGCTACGATATGTTCCTTAACCATTGACGGAGTCCTTCTAAAGCAGGGAATTCCCATTGAAACTAAATATGGGGGAATTATCCAGGTAGATAATGGTACACCTGTGCGATTCACAGACTTGATATCATATACGGGGACCTCAATTGACCCGATCAAGATATTCTTAACCAAACGGATGACTGACATTAAAGGTATTTTGGATCACGGTAGCGGTTTACTTCTTGCCAATCTTCGGGAGGCTCCCATCATTGCTCATGAAAATATAATGGAAATAATTGATATGCTAAATGAGGCTGATATCGGTGGTGTTATCGGACATATTCATGCAGGCGATACAGTTCTTTCCGCCCCCATCAGCCCAGGTAGAATTGGCATACCCATCTATGCTGGTGTCAATCCTCTGGCTGCAGTAATGGAAAAAGGATTGAAAGTGTCAACATATCCTGTTAATTCGATAATGGATTATGATGAAATGAATTACATGTTGTAGGACCCTTCATCAGTACTGATTTCAAATTCATTAAAAGACCAGGGTGTTAACCCTTAATGTGCCCCTGACTTGTTTTTCATATCATGGATGCGGGGATTTGATATTATTTCCAGGTGCCCTGGAATTAATCCCATATTTTGATAAAACATAGCCCAATTTGGACAATCAGCCTATGGACGTTGATTTCTCCACTGCGGGTAACAAACATTGAGATATATATTTCTGAAGACATATTTTATTGAGGGTTATCTTTAAATATTATTAAGTCTACAGTTGGTTGCCGTTGTACTATGCAACAGTATATAACATAATGTATATTGGAGGCACACAAATGAGACAAGTAGCAATATATGGAAAAGGTGGTATTGGCAAGTCCACCACCACACAGAACCTTACAGCAGCCCTGTCAACATTGGGCAAGAAAATACTTCTTGTAGGCTGCGACCCAAAAGCAGATTCTACCAGAATGCTGCTTGGTGGGTTGAACCAGAAAACCGTATTGGACACCCTGCGAAGTGAAGGGGATGAAGAAAGTGTTGAACTTAACATCCTTTTACAGGATGGGTTCGGCAGTATTCAGTGTGTGGAATCCGGTGGTCCTGAACCAGGTGTGGGTTGTGCTGGCAGGGGTATCATTACCTCCATTAGCCTGCTGGAAAATCTTGGTGCATACACAGATGACCTGGATTATGTGTTCTACGATGTACTGGGTGATGTGGTGTGTGGAGGTTTTGCCATGCCCATCCGCGAAGGTAAAGCCAAGGAGATATACATCGTGGCCAGTGGAGAACTCATGGCCATCTATGCGGCCAACAATATCTGCAAGGGTATTGCAAAGTTCGCAAAGGGCGGTGCGCGTCTGGGCGGCATCATCTGCAACAGCAGGAAGGTAGATGGCGAGAAAGAACTGCTTGAAGCATTTGCACAAAGACTCGGAAGCCACCTCATACACTTCGTACCCAGGGATAACCTGGTTCAGCGTGCTGAGATCAATAAAAAGACAGTAATCGAGTTCGATCCGGAATCAAACCAGGCAAATGAATACCTGACACTTGCTAAGAATATTGAGAACAATGAAAAGTTCGTAGTACCCACACCCATGGAAATGGAAGAACTGGAATCCATGATGGTGGAGTTCGGAATCGTAGAATTGTAGGAGGAAATAAAAATGCAGATGATTCGGGCCATTGTGCGCCCAACCAAAGAAGCAGATGTAGTTGAGAGTCTTGAGAGAAAAGGATTTGTCTCCCTCACTAAAATGGAGGTATTCGGACGGGGTAAGCAAAAAGGTATCCACACAGCCGAAGTGCAGTATGATGAACTTCCCAAGACCATGCTCATGCTTGTAGTGGAGAATGAAGATAAATCAAAAGTTATTGACATCATAAAAGAGTCTGCCTACACAGGGAGATATGGTGACGGCAAGATCTTCGTAAGCCCTATGGAAGAAGCTTATACCATACGGACAGGCGAATCAGGATTGTAGTCCTGGCACATTGAAACACGTACAGGAGACATGAATGATGAAGGAAATTACAGCAATTATCAGAATGAACAAGGTCCAGAAGACCAAGGATGCCCTGCTGGTATGCGGGTATCCATCATTCACTGTTAGGGTGGTTATGGGCAGGGGTAAGCAGAAGGGACTCTGCTATGAGTTCGACCCGCCCCTGCCAGACCAGGAAGGGTCTGAGTACAGGAACTGCATCCGCTTCATACCAAAGCGTATGTTCACCATTGTGGTGGATGACCAGGCCGCAGAAAAGGTGATTGAAAAAATTATCGCCATCAATCAAACTGGCCATGCCGGAGATGGTAAGATATTTGTTTCAGACATTACCGAATCAATGCGAATCCGAACCGGTGAGGAAGGAAACAGCACTGTAGGCAGAGAGGTGAGTATATAATGAGTTCTATAACAGTTGAACAGGGTGAGAAGTTAATTGACGATATGCTCAAGGTATATCCTGAAAAGGTTGCTAAGAACCGCCGCAAGCATTTTGCTGTTAAGGATTGTTCAACTGAGACGCACATTGAAGCCAATGCCAAAGTAGTACCTGGTATCGCTTCAAATCG
>DAOWEE010000254.1 GCA_030638625.1 Methanosarcinales archaeon | reverse complement strand
GATAATGTGGGTGCAGTTTTGTTCCAGGGCAGCTCCAATTTCCAATTCAATGCCACCTTTGTCAGTACCGGCGTTTATGAAGTTGATATTGTTGTACCATCTATATCGGGTAGGTATTCACTTTACGGGGCAATCGAGACCGGGAATCTTTACTTCCTTTATCCTGAAGTCGTGGGAATTGTGGATGGTGGATTTATAGACGTAATAGTGTACAGTGATTTTTACCTTAACGTAATCAGCGATGATGTAGTAGCACCTTCCATGGGACCGGGTACCGTCCAACTCAGGACTTACTCGGGCGGACCGTTCATGATCGATGCTGATAACTTCGATGATTCGACACTCCAGTGGATATATAATGAGTCGCTCAATTTCAGCCCACCAATAACCATCCATGCATTGAATATGGATGGGGGCAGAGACCTCCAGAACACCATTTCCATAAATGAAATTCCAAGCGTTGCGGTATATCCTGATACCAGTCCTGAAATTGATACGATAGTGAATTATTATTCGGATATGAGAATACCTTACACCCTTTTAACTGATTCAGATATTCTGGCAGGCAACCTGACAATTGATAATTATAGCATACTGCTTACACATGAGAATATGAGTACTGTAGGCAACACCATTACCAGTGAAATCGTAAACTGGACTGCGCAGGGTGGTGTACTGTATGCCGAATGCCTGGGAGCAGTCACTATGGACGCTGCAGTGGAAGCTGTAGATAATAATACGGAACATTCATGGTATGGTTTTATCGGGGTAAACGAATCAGATAATAGTAGTGTACCTCCATTAATAACGGCCCAGATACCAGATGGTCCCTATGTTAAATTAATAAACAGTTCATCCGTGCTTAACTTCACTCCCCCTATGCCGCTTTCAGGATTTGCCAAAAAAGGGTCAGTATTCAATCAACTGTCCCAGACCAATAACACCAATGGCATGTACGGCCCGGTAATAGGGCATGCAGGCCCAGGCAGAGGTGTGGCCTTTACCTTGAACAACACCACAGGTGCAGTTAACCCTGACACTAATATAATAGGCTATGTTGCATATCCTAATGGCAGCCAGATAATATATGACGACGACGTAGATGGTGAATTAGAATACCATTTAGCCTATGTGGAAGCTCCTTTTGAGTATGGAAGGGTGATATACATGGCAGGCCATGACTTATCGACAAGGGGCATACAGGCAGAGCGGATTGCAGCTGAGATATTCTATGCAAGTGTTTCAAGAGACCAGGTCATCATTGAAACTCATAACATTAATGTCACACTTACTTATTCAGATGGAATGGCAACTTTTGAAGATACTGTACTTGTTAAGATTTGAGGTGTAACCTATGCGAATAATCAATGATGAAAAGGCTGTCACGGTAACCCTTGAGTCCATACTCCTGTTCACCATTACAGTAATGATGCTCGGTATGGTCATGATATCCTTCCAGACTATCAATGAACGGGCAAGTGAGACCGTCATGAGAGAACAGTATGCAAGCATAGGGAACGATGTCGCTTCAAAGATCATTGATATGGATGTTGAGATAAAGGCCAGCCTGTTAGAGGATTCAGTCGTTGAAATAAGGAAGGAAATTAACCTGCCTCCACTGATTGCAGATAAATCATACGAGGTTGAAATATCAGATGACAGTGTGATTGTCAGGTCAGCAACCAATCCACCAGTCACTATAATTGTTCCACTTGACCCTGATGTAAATGTAGCTGTAGGGAGCAAGGTACACAGCATGGTTTTTGAACATGTATTGGTATATGAACACAATGGACAGATTATGTTCGAAAATGGCGGTGTGAATGCTATTTCGGATGATACATGGCCTACCATTAGCTTTTTAGCCCCTAACAACGGTGCGACATTGGGTGATGTAGAAACAATCACGGTGCTTGCATTGGATAATGTTGGTATTTCCAGGGTAGAATATTATATTGATGGATATTACCAAACTACTGTTTCTAATTCACCTTACAGCTGGGAGTGGAATACATATTCTATCTCTGATGGAACTTATACCGTAGCAGCCATGGTATATGACCGGGCTGGTCACCATAATTCTGATACACGCACTTATATTGTGGATAACGGTGTGGATGCTGTCCCGCCTACCGGCGAGATAGTGTCACCT
>DAOWEE010000353.1 GCA_030638625.1 Methanosarcinales archaeon | reverse complement strand
CATGCTGCATTTCCTCAAGTTCATTAAGTGCATCTGTAAGCTCATCTGCTGACTGGTCAAATGTCTCCATTTCTGCTGAAGTATCTACATTTGCTCCCTCTTCGGCATTCTTAGCTGCATCCACAGCAGCAAAATAAGCATGAGCATCAGATTCAAATGCGGTATGTAATTGCTGTATATTTGCAATATCCCGTTTTTCTTCCTGGTCGAGGTCCATGGAAAGCAGGTCATCAATATCTCTGTCGAAAATTAGCACATCGTTTTCAAAATCCTTCTTGGCCGCAGTCTCACCCAGCCCATAGGAGGCGACTGCATCCCTTGATATTGCCACAACATATTTTGCTTCCATGGCAACATCGGCTGTTTCAATTGCTTCTCCTGTATGTATAATGTTTTCTTCAACGTCGCTTATGTTGTTGAAAACAACCAATACAATAAGTGCAAGCAGCACCAGTACGGTTCCAAATCCCACAGCAAGTTTTTTGCTGATAGGCATGTCTTTAAAATTTACCATTTTTTAACCACCTATACGTTTTTACTTTTTTCATCTTGTTTTTTTATCCCGTCCTTTTTAGAAGGAAGACATATTGTAAAACAAATGGATAGAATCATGCGAATCAATTAATCCCAAAAATTACCATTCAACTCTGAAAGTCCAGTATATCCAGTTAACACTGTAAAGTCGAAATAACAGCAAAATAGGGGTGTCGTTTTTTCCATCAATTCTGGCTCCAAGCCACGTTTTTCCATTCGTTTTTTATTGTAGAATCAAATATCCCAAGTATTATGAAGTACTTTTTTTTATCTAAAACCAATATATTTAATCGATTGTAGGGGGGAATTTTTGAAACTGTAATAAGATTTGAAGTATCACTATTTAAAAAGAGATGTGTATGTAACTATGCGGATGCATAAACATGTGCATATGCAGGCAAATTAACAACGATAATTTTCACACCTGAGCCATTATAATTTATCCCTTAAATTGAACAGGCCATCGATATCAATTATCGGCACTACATTGCCATCCCCGAGAATAGTGGCACCGGAAAAGCCTTCAACATGCTTTAATGTGCTATCGAATGCTTTAATTACAATCTCATGCCGGTCAATAAGTGAATCCACGATAAGCCCGACCATCTGAGTGTTTTTCTCAATAACCACCACATAATTCTCATCCCTGTCGTCACGACTCTCACCAAACAGCTCACTGAGGTCTAACAACGGCAGCACCTGTTCATGCATGGTGGTAGCAGGTTGACCATTGATACTCTTCATTTCATCTTTCTTTACACTAATTGTGGATAATATGTTGGCAATGGGTATGGCATATATCCTATTGTTCAGGCCCACGATAAGTGCCTGGATAATCGCCATACTGATTGGTAAATGAAGGGCCACTTCAGTCCCAACCCCAATATTGGAATTTACATAGATTGAACCGCTAAGGGATGTTATCTTTGTTTTGACAACATCCATGCCAACGCCTCTGCCAGAAACATCAGAAACCTTATTTGCAGTAGTAAACCCTGGCCTGAAAATCAAGTCAAAAGCTTCTTCATCACTTAGTTTCACGGCATCTTCTGCTGAAATAATTCCCTTAACCACAGAAATTTTCCTCAAGGCATGGGGGTCAATACCCTTACCGTCATCTTCCACAGTGAAAATGACATTCTGTTTATCCCTGAATGCAGTCAATTTTATTGTCCCGGTTCGCTCTTTGCCAAGTTTTAAACGTTCATCCGGAGTTTCAATTCCATGATCAACGCAGTTCCTGAGCAGATGAACCAGCGGCTCCCCAATTTCATCAAGCACAGTGCGGTCAAGTTCAATATCGCTTCCCTCAATTACCAGTTCAATATCTTTTCCTACAGTTTTTGACAGGTCCCTCACCATTCTTGGGAAACGGGAAAAAACCCTGTCCACTGGAACCAGTCTCATTTGCATGACCTGGTTTTGCAAATCAGTGGTCAGGATATTAAGTTGGTCTAATATTTCTTTCAGGCCAGTCACTCTGTTGTCACTGCCAATTTGCATTAACCTGATCTTACTGATAACCAGTTCACCCACCAGGTTCATGAGGTCATCCAGCCTTTCGATATTTACCCTTACACCCTGGGTGCCCTTTGAAGCAATTGCATTTTTGATTATTTTCTCACTCTTTGCTTTGGTTTCAGGTACATCTGTTTCGACTTTTTCGTCTTCATCTTCTAAAACTGGCTGTCCAGGAGTGCTTTCCACTTGAGTGAAATCTATTTTTTCGGTCTCAGGTATTAATTGCAATTTATTTTTTATCGCTTCCGGGTCCATATCGCTGCTTAATGAAATCTTGAATTCAAGGTCAAACTTTCCATTTTCAATGTCTATTCTTGGAGGAGTAGTATCCGTGATTTTACCAAAGTCTTCAATAACTTTCAGTATCATCAATGCCCGAACGGCTTTTAAAGCACAATCCTTTTCCAGCCGAATGTCAAAAACAGTAGATTCATCATCGTCAATAATATCAGAATCATCGTCACTGTCATCGTCATTTTCATTGGATTCGGATTGTTCAGTTTTTTCAGTAGTTTTTGTATCACTGTTTTTGATTATAGCTTTCAATTTTTCAATTACTGGAGCAATGTCCACTTTTTTGGATTTACCTTTCGATACATCATTCACCATTGCTTCCAGGAAGTCAGTGCATTCGAACAATATATCCACAGTATCATTAGTGGCCGAAACATCACCAGTTCTTAACACATCAAGCACATTTTCCATTTCATGAGTAAGATTTGATATGTGGGTATATTCCATGGCTGCAGATGAACTTTTAAGGGTATGTGCTGAACGGAATATTATATCAAGAATAGCAAGGTCGTTTGGATTTTTTTCCAGGTCAAGAAGTGCCTGGTTAACAACCTGAAGGTGTTCCCTTGCTTCGGCCTTGAAATCATCCTCATATTTTAGCATATCCATTTTTACACCTTACAGCATTTTTATTATCTCTTCAGGTATAGAAAGAAAGAAGGGAAATTCAATTTGCACATTATCAAAGATGGCATCCACAAAATAATGTAAATCTTTGCCTGTAAAACCTGGTAAGACAAAGATTTACACGGAATGTTTCTCACTCGTCTTCGCTGTCGGTCTCTTGCTCAAGTACCTGGCTTTTATCCAGCTGGTTTATTTCTTCAGTCTCATCGTCATTCATTATTCGACGTATGTCCAGAAGAATTAACAATCTATCATCCAGCTTGCCCACTCCACGCAGGTATTTAGTGTCAACATCATTAGCTACGATTGCAGGTGTAGCTTCAATATCTTTTAGTGGCAGCTTAAGGACCTCATTCACTGCATCCACTGTAATACCCAGGGTCAGACCATCAACCTCTGCAACAATGATACGGGTATATTGGTCGATTTCCTTTTCAGCAAGTCCGAACTTTTTCCTCAAACTGATAACAGT
>DAOWEE010000089.1 GCA_030638625.1 Methanosarcinales archaeon | reverse complement strand
TGTTGGGAGAATTGTTCCCTGATGAGAGAATGCATGAGGCTTTGATGGAAGATGAAAAAGGTTTCACTTATCCTGTGAAAATTGATGAGCAAAAACGTACCTATGTCATGAACTCCAGGGAATTATGCATGTTAAGTCACATTCCTGAACTAATTGATGCAGGTGTCAACTGCCTGAGAATCGAGGCAAAAACGTATAATAAAAAAACCACCCTAAAGTTGACGCAAAGTTACCGTAAAGCCATAGATAATGAAACCAACGGGCATTGTGGAGGTAAATACTCTACCGGGCATTATTTCAGTGGAGTTTTGTGAGGATATTTTTTATAGATAATTCATGGTTATTCCCCAAATCGAAAATGAGTAATATTATACTCAGATGACTATCCCACCACCCTCCAATAAAAGTCCACATCAAAAATGTATTAAATCATAATTTATAAGTTATGTTGATATAACATTATTGACAGCAATTGAATGGTAATTGAACATTGTTTCAGACCAATAATTATTGAGGTGAGCACAACATGGAATTTACTCTAAGTTTATTGATCCTGTTAATCGGCATTATGTACGGTTTTGTCAATAAGGGTGCAGAAGATTACCTGCACATCCTGTTCAAGGGACTGAAGATAGGTTTGGTACTGGGCATTATTGTGGGAATAATCGCACTTTTGGTCGGCGGATTGACAGAAGGCATCGCAGCGGGCATTGGAGGGGGACTTGTTGTTGGGCTGGCAGGTTCGTTCGTGTTCGTCATAATGATGTTAATGGTAACGGTTACGTTCATTGTTGGAGTGCTTATCGGGGACATCATTGAGAAAGTACTGCGCAAATAACTGGTAATGATAACCCCTAGTCACTATATGGTGTGTGACAAATAGAGTTTTGATTAATTAGCAATATCTAATGTCTATGAACAATCCTGCCCCCATACTGCAAGTGGCTCTTGACCTGCTCGAACTGGACCGTGCCGTGCAGATAGCCCATGAAGCCGTGGAGGGCGGCGCAGACTGGATAGAGGCCGGCACCCCCCTCATTAAGAGCGAGGGCATGAATGCGGTAAGGACACTGAAAAGTAATTTTCCGGGCCGCACCATCCTGGCTGACATGAAGACCATGGACACCGGCGCCCTTGAAGTGGAGATGGCAGTCAAATCCGGTGCCGATATAGTCATCCTGCTGGGGAGTGCCGACAACTCTACCATAGCAGATGCACGAAGGTCTGCTGACAAATACGGTGCCAGGCTCATGTGCGACCTCATCTCAGTGACCGAGCCTGTTGAGCGGGCCATGGAACTGGCAGCATTGGGCGTGGATATCATCAATATCCATGTTGGCATTGACATGCAGATGCTGGGTCAGGACCCAATTGAAGTGGTCAGGGAAATGAGGGGCAAGATAACCATTCCAATTGCAGTAGCAGGCGGTCTTGATGCAGGGTCTTCCGGGCAAGCGGTGTCAGCAGGTGCAGATATTGTGATTGTGGGTGGCAATATAACACGCTCATCCAATGTGACCACCTCTGCACAGGAAATACGGCAGGCCATGGATTCGCCATCATCCGCCCCCTTGGAGAAACCTGATTTTGAAGCTGAGACCAGGCGGTTGCTAACCAGGGTTTCAACCCCGAATATCAGTGATGCCATGCACCGAAAAGGTGCCATGCACGGTCTAATCCCAATAAATCCCGGCCTGAAGATGGTGGGGCCAGCCGTTACCGTACAGACCTTTGAAGGGGACTGGGCCAAGACCGTGGAGGCCATTGACGTTGCAGGAGAGGGCGACGTGATTGTAATATACAACGGCGGTAGCGACCGGGTCGCCCCGTGGGGCGAACTGGCTACCTTGAGTTGCATTAACCGTGGGATTGCCGGGGTGGTTATCGATGGTGCGGTGCGTGATGTGGATGATATCAGGAAACTGGAGTTCCCGATATTTGCCAGGGCAGTTGTGCCCAATGCCGGTGAGCCAAAAGGTTTTGGCGAAATCAATGCCGAGATACAGTGTGCCGGCCAGACCGTGCGTCCAGGCGACTACATAGTGGGCGATGACAACGGCGTAGTGGTAGTGCCCAGGGAGAGGGCCTACGAACTTGCCCGCCGCGGTGTGGAAGTGGAGAAGAACGAGAGCCGTATCAGGGATGAAATAGTCAAAGGTTCCACTCTGTCTAAAGTCATGCAGTTAGAAAAGTGGGAAAAGAAATAAATTTCTTATCCCGCAGATTTACTCTTAAGGTATATCCAAAACACGCATAATGTACGCCTGAATTACCCCTAATTTATCCTGGCATCCACTACCACATGCCAGACGCCGGGTGCATATTTCTTGACCTTGCGCCAATCAAGTATCTCAGCCTTGCGCCCCTGCACCTGTGCTTCGGTCCTTATGCGTTCCATGGCCCTCTCTGGCATCAATTTTTCGGGTACTGTCTCGTGGTAGTGCAGCACACCGCCCGGTTTCAGGGCTCCAATGCCCTGTGGCAGGTAATGGTGTGTACTCCCCACATAACCCATGACCACGCGGTCTGCCACTGCTATAGGCGTCTTTTTTGCACAATCGCCCAGTATCGGTTCCACAATATCTTCCACGCGGTTCAGCCTGGTATTCTCAACAAGATAATGATGTGATTCAGGGTTCAGTTCAATGGCAATAATCCTTGCAGCCCCGCCATGCACTGCCATGTGTATGGTAAAATATCCGATACCTGCAAACATATCCACCACCACCTCGCCCATACCCAGTTTCCCCATCCTCATCCTCTCATTAAGGTTACCCTTGCTGAACATGACCTTTGTGACATCCAGTTTGAACCTGCACCCGTTCTCGGTATGTACGGCCAGGGCAGGATTCTCCCCCCCATCCTGTGCAGTAATAAGTTCACGGGTGGGCCGTCGCAATTCTCCTTCAATACCCCCGTCAAGATACACGCTCTTGCAATAGGGGTACATGGTAAGCATTGCATCACCCAACATTGACCGGACCGGATACAGGTCAGGGTGCAGTGAGACTATAACTACATCACCAAGAATCTGCCATCCCCCTGGCAGCAAATCCAGGGTATCCCCGTCCACATATCCTTCCATCAGGTCTCTAAGAGTGGGTTCGTTTTCATAATATTCGGGCTTCTCCTGCCTGATATCCGGAAAATTTGTAAATTCAGGCGGGACATTACCAGTAACAGGAATTTCCAGGTCGTCCCCCCTTACCTTCAACCTGCGCCTGGTATCCATGTACCCCGCCTCAAGCAGTTGTTTCCTGAAGTCTTCTGCCTGCTCTTTAGGTACCAGTAACGCTTTCATTTATCCATATCCTGCTATGAGGGCAATATGAAAATACTGTCCTCTGTAAGAATGACCTTGACTTCTTCACCGCCCGTACCAGTGAAGTGTGCAGGTTTTTTTATTGTCACTTGCTTAAACGTGGAGGGGTGCATTACCTGCACCGTATCCTGCTCTACCGAAACCACTATGGCATTTTCGGCTTCGTCCACATCAGCCACCTTTTTAGCGTCTTTTAACCTGTCAGTGTGCTCAGAGAATTCCAGCCCGGATTCCAGGTATAGTCCGGTTGTCATTTTTGCAGAACGGTTGACCAGTACGAAATCTTCCCCAACCCTGATTATGTCGCCAGGCACCAACCTTGGCAGCCTGAGGCTGTATGTTATCCTGTAGATATCCTTGCCATCCTTTTTTCCTGACAGTGTGGGAGATTCCGAATACTTGCATCCGAACCGTTCCACTGCCAAGCGGCATGCCTGTCGTGCACAGCTGTTGGACCCCAGATAAATGTCCGTTCCCTCTGGCAGTTCCTGGGCACTGGTAATAAATGAAAATCTGTCCCCCCGCTGGTACTGCCGTTCCACCACTTCATCTACCAGTTTCACCATCTGCTGCTGCTCATCCTCATCAGGGAACCGTCCCTCTGCCCGTATCTGGACCACTGCCTCGTAGTACCCGCCTGCCATGCGGCTGCAGGCATCACAGGTCTCCTTTGTGATACGGACTTCAGTATTAAGTTGCGACTCTGCTTTAACACCCTTAATCTCTCCCGTGACTGTTATGTGGGCCCGGTATATGACAGGGTTGCTATTGGAAAGTGCTATTGATGTGCTTATATCCGTAGCCTGGGAATCAATTTTTAGTGCCTGTTCGATGACGCCCTGTATCAAATCATCAACTTCAAATTTCTGGTATTCCCAGTGTTTGCCCCTTTTCACTGCCCCGCACATAGAACAGAAGGTGGTGCGGACCACCAGTGGAATGTGGGCCAGGGTAACGGTCTTGAGGAAACATTCCTTGCACCTGCCGTCAATCTGGTGCTCGGTAGGACGCCCACACACGGGACACGGTACATTATTCATGGTGTTAATCATATTGCGGTTTGTTATTATGGGTTTCGATTGTGCCAGTATGGGTTCACATTGCAATAAATAGTTTCCACAATTCCGATTAATTAGAAATTTTTATAACTCATAGCTACATATTGCATCCATATATTCTACATGTTTTCCATATTGAGGACGGAGGCAGTACATGTTCAAGGCAATTATAGAATCTGAAAAACTAAAAGAAACCATCGAAGCCGTTTCAAGTATTGTTGATGAAGCAAAACTTAACATGACTCCGGACGGGCTGACCATACGGGCTGTAGACCCTGCCAATGTGGCAATGGTATCCCTGACAATAAAATCCGGTGCCTTTGAGGAGTTCACAGCTACTGACGGTGAACTTGGTGTGGATTTGAACAGGCTCAGTGATATTTTGGGCATGGCAGAAAAAGCCGAAACTGTAGAACTTGAACTGGATGAAGAATCCCACAAACTGGTGATACGGATGAGCGGTCTGACATATAAGATCGCACTGCTTGACCCTGCATCCATACGTAAGGAACCCAAAATACCGCAACTTGAACTTCCTGCTTCAGTCACATTAACAGGGAATGACATGAAACGTGCTGTCAAAGCCGCAGAGAAAGTGTCGGACCATATCACCATGGGAGTGGAGGGTGATACCTTTTATCTTGAAGCAGAAGGTGATACTGACCGAATGCGTCTTGATATGCTTAAGGACCAGCTCATCGGTTTGAAGTCAGGTGATGCACACTCACTGTTCTCACTTGATTACCTGTCGGATATGATAAAATCAGCAGGCAAGGCCAATGAGGTCTTACTGGAGCTTGGCAAGGACTTTCCGGTCAAGATTAATTTCCAGATAGCAGGTGGCAGCGGTGATGTGAATTACCTGCTTGCGCCCAGGATAGAGTCGGATTAATTTACAATATATATGTAATGGATGTAGCAAAACTATCTTTTTATCCATTTTTAACCCAGGCAGCAGCACATGTTGCACAAATGGACTCGTCCATAGATGATATTATAACATCCAAAGCTTACGGTATGCCCCGCAGCCGGGCCAGGTCAAGGGTCATCCAGTCCATCACTGGAGCGATTGAGAAAGATGACAACAAACCCGATGTTGCCGAATTACTATCCTACCCCATTGCCCGGATACTGGTCTCCTGCATAGACGATGCGCTTTTGACACGGCGTTATGCACTTGCAGAAGCAAAGTTTGCCAATACTCGTATGCAAAAAGAGGACGATTCCGATACATTGCTGGAGATTGGCGCGGATTTTAACATTAATGCCACTATTGCTGACAAGGGGTTCCAGATACATTTTACCGATTATATCCGGGGCGCTGCCGGGATGCGGGCACTTAACTGGAAACTGGTGAACCGCAGGCTTAAATCAGGTTTTGTCAACATCACAAAGGAAGAATACACCCGCTTGTTGCAGGAAGGTATCAGGGTGCGTATCTTTAACTCCTTGCCACTCGCCGTGCCTGAGGGTTTCTGCCTGGCTCTTGAAGAGTATATTGTTGAGATTAAGACCTGCCAGGAACATCGCAAGAAGGAGTTGGGTGAGGAAGGCTTTGGTGAGATGGAACCGGGAAGTTTCCCGCCGTGCATCAAACATCTTCTGGCCAGTGCCCAGGGCGGTGTAAATCTTGCACATTCGGCCAGGTTTGCGTTGACTTCTTTTTTGCTCAATATTGAATTGTCAGCGGACCAGATAATCCAGTTATTCGGTGTGTCGCCTGATTTCAATGAGGAGATGACACGGTACCAGGTGGAGCATATCGCAGGTGGTACTGGTACTTCCTATAAACCACCGTCATGCTCTACCATGATTACGTATGGAAATTGTATGGGCAAGGATGTCCTGTGCAGGGAGATCGGTCACCCGCTGAACTATTACAGGAAAAAGAAAAAGATAGCTGCCAGTGAGGCAGACAGCATAGCTGTCCAAAGGCAATCATCTACTGCAGATGAACAACAATCTGCCGCAAGTGAATCCCCATCTACTGCAGATAAACAACAATCTGCCGCAAGTGAACCCCCTATCTACTGCAAAAAAGCATACTTAAAATGATAAGATACATTTAAGTCAAATTGCCATACAATTAGATTAATAGAAATTAACGTGGGGTTAAAATTTATACAAAGACTATAATTTCAGAAAGAAACCTTTAAATCTAATGTACGTATTATAAGAGCGTTACGCCAGCAAAGCCTCCATAGTATACAAATCGGTGAAGAATTGGACTGCAAAAAATTTTCATTGCAATATTTTCGTATAGGTTTAGGGTTAGCTAGTGATGAATGTAAAAGGGCTCGTAGCTCAGACAGGCAGAGCACCTGGCTTTTAAGGTGCATGGATGTCTCCATGCACTGGAAGATACCAGATGGTCGTGGGTTCAAATCCCTCCGAGCCCGCTTTTTATTATTAAACATGGACGGATGTTGAAATGAAAAATATGAAAGAATTCAGTCTAATTAGTCATGATATGGTGCCGCAGCATATTATACTACCTGACAATGAAGTTACTAAAGTCCTGAAAGAATATGATGTGGACAAAGAACAATTACCCAAGATAAAAATTACTGACCCGGTTAGTATGGAAATCGGTGCTGAAGTAGGCGATGTAGTAAAGGTAATCCGTGAAAGCCCTACAGCCGGAGAGGCTGTAATCTACAGGCTGGTAATTGAATAGACTGTGAATATACGATTTAAAATTTTTATTCTGCTAAAAATCAGGAAGGTGCAAATCCGTGTTGGATAGACAAGTAATGTCCAGAGCTTACTTTACAAGAAAGAATATAGTCAGACATCATGTAGATTCATTTAATGATTTTCTGGACTATGGGTTGCAAAAGGTCATAAACGAACAGGCAACCATTGAGACCGATATTGAAGATACATATGTCAGACTTGGAGAGATCAGGGTTGGCAAGCCGACTGTGAAAGAGGCTGATGGTGCCCAGGACCTTCTGTATCCTAACGACGCGCGTCTCAGGAATATAACATATTCTGCCCCCCTATATCTTGAGATGACCATCGTGCAGGGCGAAACAGAAAACGAGCCAGTGGAATCTGTTATAGGACAGCTTCCCATGATGTTGATGGGCAAAGGCTGCAATCTGGCTGAAATGTCTCATGATGAAATGGTTGGAGTAGGGGAAGACCCGCTTGACCCTGGTGGTTATTTCATAATTAATGGTACTGAAAGAGTACTGATGACCCTGGAAGACCTGGCACCCAATAAGATATTTACTGAGTTCGAGGTACGCTACGGCGACAGGATAGAGGTTGCCAAGGTATTCAGTGAACGCAGGGGTTACAGGGCACTGGTTGTAGTTGAGCGTGGCCGAAAGTCCATTGTCGAGGTAAGTTTCCCTGCCATTTCAGGCCGTCTTTCATTTATCACACTGATGCGGTCAATGGGTGTGGAAACTGACGAGGATATCGTGAACATGGTGTCCGATAACCCCGAGGTCATTAAATTCATGCTGGAGAACCTGGAAGAGGCAGAGGTGCACACTATTGAAGAGGCCATGGAAAAAGTGGGTAGCCGGGTGGCTGCAGGACAGACGAGGGAATACCAGATAAAGAGAGCTAATTATGTTATAGACCGTTACCTCCTACCTCATCTTGGTAATGACCCGATTCACAGGACAGTAAAAGCACAATATCTCGCAAGGATGGCTGAGTCCTGTTTTGAACTGGCACTCGGCAGACGCCAGCCAGATGATAAGGACCATTATTCCAATAAGCGTCTCAAACTGAGCGGTGACCTGATGGAAGATTTGTTCAGGGTCTCGTTCAACAGACTGGCACGGGATGTTAAGTACCAGCTCGAGCGGGCAAATATGCGGAACCGTGACCTGAATGTGGTCACAGTGGTCAGGGCAGACGTGCTGACGGAACGGCTGGCACATCCACTGGCTACAGGTAACTGGGTTGGTGGCAGGGCAGGTGTTTCACAGTTGTTGGACCGTATTGATTACATGGCTGCACTGTCACATCTGCGCCGGGTAATATCTCCATTATCCAGGGCACAGCCACATTTCGAGGCCAGGGATTTACATCCCACCCAATGGGGCCGTATATGTCCTTCGGAAACCCCTGAAGGACCAAACTGTGGGCTGGTGAAGAACTTCGCCCAGATGGTAGAGATATCTACTGAAGTGTTTGATGTCAAAGGATTGAAGCAGACCATGTATAACCTGGGCGTGGAACCGCTGGTAACCCACATCGAAACCGCGGAAGAAGCATCTGGCACTTACGCTACAGAACTTGAGGCGATAGAACAGTCAGCGGACTATAATAACAATGAGGAGGGAGGGGATTCTTTTGAATAGGACAAGAGTGTTCATGAATGGTGAACTGCTGGGTTATCATGACAGACCCGAAGAACTGGTTGACAATATCAGGCAGATGCGCCGCTCAGGTACAGTACCAAAACAGGTTAATGTAGTACATCACAAAGCGACCAACGAGATTATAATTAACAGTGACCACGGCAGAGCTCGCAGACCTGGTATCATTGTTGAGAACGGGAAACCACTGCTCAAAGAAGAACATATTGCACAGTTGAAGAACAATGAGATTGAATTTGAAGACCTCATAAAGATGGGACTGGTGGAATATATTGATGCAGAGGAAGAAGAAAATGTATTCATTGCTGTGAATGAGGCCGACCTGACCCAGCAGCATTCGCATCTTGAGGTTGACCCTGCCCTGATGCTGGGAATCTGCACTGGTATGATACCTTTCCCTGAGCACAATGCATCACCCAGATGCACCATGGGTGCAGGTATGGTAAAACAGTGCCTTGGAGTGCCTATGGTAAATATGAAACTTCGGCCAGATACCAGGGGACATTTGCTGCATTACCCGCAAAAAGCACTGGTGCATACCCAGACTTGCGATGTTATAGGATTTGATGACAGGCCGGCAGGCCAGAATTTCGTTGTGGCAGTACTTTCATATGAAGGATACAATATTGAAGATGCCCTGGTTATAAACAAGGGCAGTATCGAACGGGGCCTGGGTAGAAGTCATTTCTTCAGGACCATGGACGGAGAAGAGAGGCGTTACCCGGGTGGCCAGGAAGACAAGTTCGAGATACCTGACCAGGAAGTGAGGGGTGCCCGTGGTCCGGAAGTTTATTCACAACTTGATGATGATGGGATAGCCAATCCCGAGATTGTCGTGGGCCCCAATGATGTACTTGTCGGCAAGACCAGTCCTCCCCGGTTCCTTGAGGAACCTACTGAACTGGGCCTGAGTCCACAGCAAAGGCGCGAGTCCAGTGTTACTATGCGTTCCAATGAAAAAGGCATAGTGGATTCGGTCATTCTCACAGTGAGCGAGAACGGTGCCCGGCTGACAAAAGTGAAGATAAGGGATCAGAGAGTTCCTGAACTGGGCGACAAGTTCGCATCCAGACACGGTCAGAAAGGTGTTATTGGACTTATCATGCCTTTTGATGATATGCCATTTAACGAATCAGGTATGGTACCTGACCTCATAATCAATCCCCATGCTATTCCGTCAAGGATGACAGTTGCACACGTCCTTGAAATGATTGGAGGAAAAGTGGGCAGCCTTGAAGGCAGGCGCATCAATGGTACTCCATTCTCAGGTGAATCTGAGGTGGACTTGAGACTTGCCATGAAACGGGCAGGTTATTCCCATACCGGTAAGGAAGTGTTCTATGATGGTATTACTGGTAAGCGCATCGAAGCAGATGTGTTTGTCGGTGCTATCCTTTACCAGAAACTCTACCACATGGTAGCATCCAAGATACATGCCAGAAGCAGGGGTCCTGTACAGGTGCTTACCAGGCAGCCCACCGAAGGGCGGGCCAGGGAAGGCGGTCTGCGGTTCGGTGAGATGGAACGTGACGTGCTCATCGGGCACGGTGCATCACTTGCCTTAAAGGAGAGACTGCTGGATGAGTCAGATAAAGTAGAACAACT
>DAOWEE010000251.1 GCA_030638625.1 Methanosarcinales archaeon | reverse complement strand
TTGAAGACCTCCCGCCTTCTGCCAAACTGGTCTTTAAGGTGCTGGAATACAGCGGCCTACTGACCCAAAAAGAAATAGTCAGGGAAAGTTATCTTCCACCCAGGACGGTACGTTATGCACTGTCCCGGCTCAAAGATGAAGGTTTCCTGGAAGAAAGATTCTATTTTAAAGATGCCAGGCAGAGCCTATACGGAATCAGGGAAGCAATTCCAGTCGCCCCTACAGTGCCCCTGGAGGTTATGGCGATCTGAGCATTAAATGTGTGCCCTGCAACGGGCACGCACACTAACACATTATACTTATATGTCCTAAAACCAATATCCTACCGTTTACTTCCGGGAGGGTATATCAGGTCTAAACGAATAGCACTCATCACAGATGATTTTGCCATATTCCAGTCCATACTGGAAGTAACAAAATTCAGAAGTATAGATACTCTGGTGCTCTCTTTTTCAGACCCCATTCCCCCAGACATAGGCTCAGTCATCACATCAGCCAGCGAATCGGACAGGATTGTGTTTGACCCTGAAAAAATCGTCACCTTTAGCGAAGACGCCGAATCAACCGTCAATGCAGCACTGCTGAAGCTCAATGGCAAGACAGGGAAAGGCCAGATCATCATCGGCATAGACCCCGGTAAAAATCCAGGTATTGCAGTACTGGAAGATGACATGGTGATAGCAATTTACCACACCCCGTCCCGCGAGGTTATGGGTGCGGTCAGGCAGATACTTGAAAACTACCCACCCGAAAACTGCATTGTCAGGATAGGCCACGGAGCGCGACTGGTCAGCGCCCAGTTGTCCAATTCCCTCCTAGACCTGGGAGTGCGGGTGGAACTGGTTGACGAGACCGGGACCACACCTGCAATGGGCCGGGGCATACACGGCTCTGAAATCTCTGATATCATAGCTGCCATTAATATCGCCCGGCTGAAAGGTATTCCAGCATGGATGCAAGATGTGGAACCCTCTATTGGTGAAATAAAACGCATACAGGAAAAGAGCCGTGAACATTCAAACGGCAAGGCCAGCATACCAAGAGACCTGGCACGCAAAGTGGCAAAAGGCGAACTTACCATGGAAGAAGCTATCCAGACGCACGAGCGAGCGAATTTAATTAATTGATGGTTGCGCCGTGTGTAGCATTCTGGCAGTCGCAGCCCCTCTCTTCCGGTAATGACGAAACTGCATCCAGAACAACGGTGCGAAGCATATCCTGCTTTTCATCCAGCATTTCCAGTACTTCATCAGCAGTCAGGTTTTTCCCGGCAAGACCGCATGCCTTGTTGGTTATGATGCACAATGATGCATAGCATAGCTCCAATTCCCTTGCAAGCACCACCTCGGGCAGTCCGGTCATACCCACAACATCCCCCAAGGATTTCATCATCCGTATTTCAGCTGCAGTCTCAAACCGCGGTCCTTCAGTGCAAACATAAGTGCCGGTCTGTGGGACAAGACCGTTACTCTCCAGTGCATGAGCGAGACATCCACTTACTTCGGAGCAGTAGGGTTCGGTCATATCCACATGGACTGTCTCATCATCAAAAAAAGTATTAACCCTTGACCGGGTCAGGTCTATGAAATCATTAGCCACCAGGAAACTCCCGGGTGGATGGTCGCCCATGGTGCCTACCGAATTGGTGGCAATCACCCGTGCGGCGCCCAGTGCTTTTGCAGCCCACACGTTCGCCCGGTAATTAAGACGATGGGGCGGAAGGTGTTCCCCCCTGACACTATCACTATTTGAATGCCTTCCTATAAGTGCAAGTTCAAGTTCCCTGTCGTCATGGGGAACAGTGCCTCGTTTTGCCCTCACAGTTCCATATGGTGTGCTAACTTCAATATCCTTAAAACCATATTCTTCAGGACGAAAACCCACGCCGCCAATTAAAACGGCGTTAATCTCATGCTGCTTCTGGTATGACATCAGCTGTCCTCGTTGAAATCCATATGCCTATGAGCGAGACTATTACGGCTCCCACTACTGAGAGCACAAGGAGGTTACGACCGGTATCGGACGAGACGAAATATTCCTCAACAG
>DAOWEE010000062.1 GCA_030638625.1 Methanosarcinales archaeon | reverse complement strand
CTGGAAGTCCCTGTCCAGCAACCATTTGTGGAAAGCATGAGCCATGCACTTCTGGCATTCCTGCGTCCTCACAACATCCACAGCCGCCTTGTCAGGAGCCGCATCTATCTTCAACTGCGAAGGACACTGTATATCCTTGCAAAACTCACGCCTCTGGTATTCCCTTATTATCCTCATTTTCCTGGCTCCGGTTTCATTTTTGGGGTTCGATAATGACTTTCATGGACTCCCCTGCCCCTGCCACAAGTATAAAACCCTTGCCAGTATCAGCCAGCCCAAACCTGTGAGTAATCATGTCTTCAACTTCCACCCTGCCAGTATGTATCAACCCGATAGCCTCACTGATATCTCCCGGACTTGCACCGTATGTGTTGACAATGGTTACCTCGTTCTTCCAAAGGTCGAATACCGGCAGTGACACATCCACGCCCGGTTCAGGTGAAGCAAAGAACAGTACGGTCCCGCCCCGCTCAACAGACTTCAGCGCCTGTTCAATTGCAGGCATTGCACCAGTGCAGATTATCACCACATCGGCCAGCCTGCCATCATTCAATTCCTGCAGGCGTTTGGACACATCATCGGCGGCGTCTATGACATGCGCCCCCGACTTCCCAGCCATGTCCAGCCTGTACTTATTGATATCTGTAGCAAATATACTGCCTGCACCCAGAGCAGCAGCCAGCTTTATATGCAGCAGCCCCGTAATCCCGCTGCCTATAATCAGCACGTCCTGTCCCGGTTTTATCCCTGCCGCGCGCTGCCCCCGATACACGCATGCCAAGGGCTCGATAAACACACCCTGGTCGTTAGACATCCCTTCAGGCAGCAGGAACACGCCGCTTTCCAAGTTAATGGCAGGCACCCTCAGGTATTCGGCAAAGCCGCCCGGGTCAAAATTGGTACTGCGCAGGGTGTCGCAGACTGTGTGGTGTCCTGCCTTGCAGTAGCGGCAGGTGTTGCACGGCACGTGGTGGGATACGAATACCCTGTCCCCTACCTTGTATTTACTGACATTATCTCCAACTTCAGCTATGGTGCCGGCAATCTCATGCCCCAAAACCAGCGGTGCACGCATGATGCGGTACCATTCCATGACATCGCTGCCGCAGATACCGCTGGCTTCCACCCTGACCAGCAGTTCATCCCGGCCGATGGAGGGGACGGGCATCTCTTCAAGACGCACGTCGTTGTTGTTATAATAAACTGCAACGCGCAATTGTCCGGCTCCCGTTTTCACTTCTCACTGTTATACAGGTCAAGGGCTTCCTTGGGAGTATAATCCTCATGCACAACTGCCCGTACAGCTTTAATCATGGCCACAGGGTGGTCGTTCTGCCAGATATTGCGGCCCATGTCAACACCCACCGCACCCTCGGAAATGGCATTGTGCACCAGTTCGAAGACGTCAAGTTCTGTATCCAGCTGCTTGCCGCCCGCTACCACTATGGGCACCGGACAGCCTTCCACAACCTTGTGGAAATCATCGGTATAATAGGTCTTGACAATCTTGGCGCCCAGTTCGGCAGCAATACGACAGCACAGTCCCAGGTATCTTGCATCCCTGACCATGTCCTTGCCCACTGCGGTCACAGCCACCACTGGCATGCCGTAGCGTTCGCATTCATTGACAAGATTACCCAGGTTCATCAGGGTCTGGTGCTCGTAATTGCTGCCGACATAGATGGACATGGCAACGGCTGCCACGTTCAGTCTTAGGGCATCTTCCACTGATGTGGTAATCCCTTCATTTGACAGGTCTTCGCCTACGATGCTGTTGCCACCCGATACCCTCAGTACTATAGGTGTGGATGTGCCAGGGTCTACGCCTGTGCGCAGTACCCCGCGGGCGGGCATGAGTGCATCTGCGTATTCAATGAGCGGTTCGATTGTTGCTTCGGCGTTTTCGAGTCTTGAGGTGGGTCCAAGGAAGTAGCCGTGGTCCACTGCAAGCATTACTGTTCGTCCGGTTTTTGGTTTTATGATTTGTGAAATGCGGTTTTGCATACCCCAGTCCATAGTAGTCCTCCAATAATGGTTGTTTTACTGGTAATGGGTTGATTGATATTTATTATTTGCTCATTCCTTCCAAAACCCAGGTATCAACAGCACCAGCACCGTAAAAATCTCAAGTCTGCCAATCCACATATTAGCAATAAGCACAAGTTTTCCCAACACAGGTATGGTGCTAAAATTGGAAGCCGGCCCCACGAGGTCAAACCCAGGTCCGATATTACCCAGCGTCGCAATGGATGCCGAAGCAGCGCTGACCTTCTCAATTCCCATCAAGCTAAGCATGAACGTGCTGACCATGAACACCAGTATATACAGGATAATGAACGAGAAGATACTGTTCATCACATCCTCAGGCACCACCCGCTCACCCAGACGG
>DAOWEE010000314.1 GCA_030638625.1 Methanosarcinales archaeon | reverse complement strand
CTTATCACTATGCCTATAATAATTGCCACTATTCCGAGAATTATTCCCAATGATTTCGTATTTGCTGCGGCATCAATGGAGGATTGTTCAGCTGCAAGTAGCTCAGCATGCTGCATTTCTTCAAGTTCAATAAGTGCATCTGCAAGTTCATCTGCTGACTGGTCAAATGCCTCCATGGCTGCTGCCATTTCTTCATCTGCACCCTCACGTGCATCCTCATCGGCATTTTTAACTGCATCCACAGCTGCAAAATAAGTATGAGCATCAGATTCAAATACGGTATGTAGTTGCTGTATATTTGCTATGTCCTGTTTTTCTTCCAGATTGAGGTCCATGGAAAGCAGGTCATCAATATCTCTGTCGAAAATTACCACATCGTTTTCAAAATCCTTCTTGGCTGCAGTCTCACCCAGGCCATAGGAAGCAACTGCATCCCTTGATATCGCTACAACATATTTTGCTTCCATAGCAACATCAGCTGTTTCAATTGCTTCTCCCGTATGTATGATGTTCTCTTCAACTTCGCTTATATTGTTAAAAACAACCAATACAATAAGTGCAAGTAGCACCAGTACTGTTCCAAATCCCACAGCAAGTTTTTTGCTAATGGGCAAGTCCTTAAAATTTATCATTTTTTAACCACCTATACATTTTCACGTACTTTCATTCATTTTTCAAGCCCCGTCCTTTTTGGTAGGAATACAGAACAAAAATGGATAGAATCGCAGGAATCACTAAAATTTTGATAATTCCATTTCAACCTTGTTGGTTCAATTCCATTACATCACCCGTATTTTACTGTCAAAAACGAGAGTAAAACATGAGCTTATAAGCCATTTTTTAACATAAGTTGTTTTTTCTCTATACTCCAATTGCAAGCATCATAATTTCCAAGTATTTTATTGTACTTCTTTCCTTTAAGTCCAATATATTTGGTCTATCGTGGAGGGGAATTCCTGACACTTCATCTAAAATTTAAGTTCAATATTATATAAAATGGTGTGTGTATACAACTATGCGTTTGCATGTGCAAATGCATGTGCAATTGCATAAACAGTCATACTTCTTCCTACATTAGATATAAAAAGATATGGCAATTAGATTCAATTTCGTATGAGGTTTTAACATCACCACAAAGGAGTAAAAACGCAAAAATTAACTTTTTCTTCCTAAGATATATTGTAGAATATCACCCACTCAATCCTAAGAAGAAACTCCATTATTGACACATCACAACATGTGCATTATTTCCTCAGGTATAGAAGTAAGGGGAGCTACCTTATTAGCACAACCACAGTCAATGGCTGATTTTGGCATACCAAATATTACACATGACTCCTCGTTTTGGGCAATTGTCTTCCCACCAGAATTTTTAATTAAACACATCCCTCTTGCACCATCATGCCCCATACCTGTCAGGAGTACTCCAATGGTATTGGCACCATATAATTCCACCACAGATTCCATAGTGACATCCACTGATGGCTTGATGTTGTTTACCGGCGGATCATTGTTCAAATGTACGATTTCATTATTGTCCAGTAGTGACCGTCTTATCACCATGTGATAACCCCCGGGAGCAACAAGTGCCTGTCCCGGTCTGACCTTATCCCCCTCTTTTGCTTCCTTTACATCAAAAAGACATATTGAATCCAGCCTGTCTGCCAGCGACTTTGTGAATCCGGCAGGCATATGTTGCACAATGAAAATGGGAGGAATATTTCCAGGGAGTCTTTTCATGAGGCTTAACAATGTTTGGGGCCCTCCAGTGGAGGTGCCAATTACCACCACCTTAGTGGAAGATTTCATCTCTACTACTGGAAGAGTTGATATTTCACGATGTCTGCCTTTTTTTGTATTTACTTTAGCAGCCAGCTTCACTTTCTCAACAATTTGAGCTGCGACAATGTTAATGTTGAGGGATATCGAACCAGAAGGTTTTGGAATAAAATCAACTGCTCCAGCCTCCAGTGCTTTAATGGTGGTATGTGTTCCTTTTTGCGTGAGGTTGCTGAGCATCACAACCGCTGTTGGATAGCTTTTCATAATGCGGGAAAGAGCAGTTACACCATCCATTTTTGGCATTTCAACATCCATTAAAATTACATCAGGTCTTAATTTTGCAGCTTTTTCGATTGCAATTAATCCATTACTGGCTGTATCTATAACTTCAATATCAGACTCTTCATTCAGGATATCTGAGACCACCCGTCTCATGAAAGCTGAATCGTCTACAATCAGTACGCGTATCATTGTTGGCTGTTCTCCCATCCTACCTATAGTAAGCATTTTGCATAAGAATTTCGTAATATGATATTGTAATATCGAGTAGTT
>DAOWEE010000128.1 GCA_030638625.1 Methanosarcinales archaeon | reverse complement strand
TGTTCCCGGCCCTGGGGGGAATAATCCTGTTATTGGTGTGGCCCTGGACGAGGCGTTTAATTTTTATTACCGCGACAATCTGGACCTGCTTGGACTGGCAGGGGCGAATCTTGTATTTTTCAGTCCTTTAAATGATGCCCGGCCGCCCGACATGGACGGGCTGTACATTGGAGGCGGGTACCCCGAACTGTTTGCGCCTGAACTATCAGCCAACGAAAGTATGCGACAACACATAAAAGAGATGTCTCTGGCCGGAATGCCGATTTATGCCGAGTGCGGCGGTTTGATGTATCTTACCGATGAAATGATTACAGGGAAAGTAAGGTCGTCTTCGTACCGGACTGCAGATATGCCTGAAGGGGAATACCAAATGGTGGGCGCACTGCCGGGCAGGACACTGATGGGTCAGAGCCGGGTGGTCAGTTACAGCCGGGGGGGGTTTGTTGAGAAAACTCCCATAGGATGTAATGGGGACCGGTTCCTTGGTCATGAGTTCCATCATTCTGAGATAGTTGACCTGCCTGATGATGCAAGGTTCGGCATAAAACTTGAGCGTGGTATCGGTATCAGGGATGGATATGACGGATTGATGGTTAAGAATACCATGGGGGTATATTCACATCTGCATGGGGCATCGTACCGGGAGTTCGCGTCCCGGTTCGTTGAGTCGTGCGTGTTATGAGAAATAAACCACAGAGGGCACAGAGTACACAGAGGAGAGAAACGGGTACAAGCTCTGTGTTCTCTGTGTTCTCTGTGGTTAAATTATAATTATCTGAAAATCAAAGTGTTAAGAAATTAGTATCAATAACTTCTGTCGAAGTTATCTATCAAATATTATGTTCTTGAATATAGCAGTAGAACTGCTTATTTCCTGCCCTTTCGTTTTGGTGGTTTTGGATATTTCTTGCGTAGTTCCCCAACCTTCCGGTCAAGGTCCTCTGCAATCTCCTTCCTGAAATCCCCTGAATAGAAGTCTACCCTTACTGCCATTGATATTTTTGCTGCCAGTAACCGGGAAATTTTGCCCCGAAGCCACCAGGGAGCGTCCCTTACCAGGGGATGCTGGAAAATTACGCCGTGCTTGGGTGAGGTAGCATTACCCCTGAGATGTTTGAACAGTGCTTTTTCAGCGCCCAGTACCTGGATGGTGCCTGACGGCATGCTGGCAAGTTTTTGGACCCCGCCTGCGATACTTATCAGCCTGGCACCGATATGAACACCTGCGGTATCGGATAAGTTGGAATAGTTACTTTCCATGTGGGTTTCAATAAATTTGGACATCTGCTCTTTATTAGTGTACAGTCCGGCAATATTTGGTGCCATGTCCTTGATAACCATGGCAAATGTTTTTGGAAGGGGCATTCCAGTTGATTTTTTTTCACGTGCGAGGGTGTTCTTGTCATTCTCCCCCCATTGTTCAATATCATCCCTGGTCCCATTCTCTGACACAAATTGCACGAGATGTTCACCCTTTAAGTCGAGCTCAGGGAAGTTAATGTCATATAGTTCTTTCAACCGCTCAGACAATACATTTGTAATCCTGCCGAGGTCGTCAAGGGCTTCGATGGACTGGACAAGGATTGTTTCGTCTGATCTGGAGGCTGCAACCTGCCGCGTGGCAAGTTCAGTGTACACAGCATGAAACATTTCATCATAATCTTCATCAGTAGTTGCGAACCCACATTCTCTGGCGGCAACTCGCAGGTCTAATCCGTTGACATCACTGGACACTAAACTTGATTCTACTTCCTGCAATCTGTCCACAAGGGTTTTGACGTCTTTAGGATATAGGTCGCAGGAAAGTATTTGTCCATCTTTCACTGAATAAATTCCGAACCAGGTTCTTACATGCTGCACTTGGCAATAATTATACGGAACTATATATAAATCATCTGTTTATTATAAGGTTATAACAATTCAAACTCGCTTTCATCATCGTCAAATTCGACATCAAGCACCTTAAGCACCCTGGACTGGCCATTGGAGTCATAACACCGCCAGGAACGCATACCATACGGTGCACCCACGATGATGTTGTAACCACCTATCCTGGCAAACAGGGCAAGGTCGGCTCTGGATGGGTTGGTATTGGACGTAGGATGACTGTGCACTGAACCTGCGATACTGACATTTGGCATCATATATAGTCTCAGCACTGCACTTATCTGGGTCGATTCGGTGCCAGGCAGGAAAATAACGTCTTTTATGATGCCACCTTCGGCTCGCAGCAGTCCTGCAAATTCTCTTGGTGCAGATGATTTGGACACTTCAAGGATAAATTCCAAAGTGGACTTTGCTATGCCAGTAATTTTGGCCATTGCCCACACCTCCGTTTATTTGGCAGTGATTCCTGTGACAATGTCCCGTTCAAAGTCTAACAGCACCCGGCTGTCTCCGCCACTTGTGATGGTCAGTTTTTTATCATTGGTTATTTCACCAATCACCCTGGCCGTTATGCCTGCATCTTCGAACAATTGGATACAGCGCTTGGCATCATCGGGTGCTGAAGTGACAATGTAACCTGTGGCAGGATATATCTTGAGCCACTGGATGAAGTCCACTCCGTCTGGCACGGGTATTTTGTCCAGGTCGACCACAGCGCCCTTGCCGCTGGTTTCAAGCAACATGCCCAGCGTACCCAGAGTACCGGGGTTACTGATGTCCTTGCCAGCGGTTACTGCATGTGCTTCCCCGATGGTCTGCATCACCATGAACTTCTCCCGCACATCTGAGGGTTCCTTCATTGTGGTAGTATCCCAGCTATAAGGTGAATTGGGACCCACTT
>DAOWEE010000363.1 GCA_030638625.1 Methanosarcinales archaeon | reverse complement strand
TACACAAAAAATGAGATGTTCTTAAAACTTTTTATACTACTGTTGTCAATGGCAACGATTGATACGTTGTGTGATCCTCTTGTTACAAGAGTAGTATTGATAACGTTTATCGTAGTATCATTCAGGGGATTGGTAGTATTTATCAGTTCATTATCGATATAGACATAAGTAGTGTTCACTCCGCTACTGTCATTGACCTTAAAGCTGATTTTCACTCCTTCCCCCAGCTCAATATAAGTATCGCTATCTGAACCACCAAACTCCGATATCGTTACATTATAGATATACGGACCAACTGTATCACTGATTGTAACATTCACCGTACTGTTGGTGATATTGCCCCTGCTGACAGCACTGGCATTATAATTATACGTCTTATTGTCCAGGTCAATTATATCCTTAATATCAGTAGCATTGCGCCATTTCCCGGATATATTGTATGGCCCCAGGGGAGTACTCACGGGCACCCATACATCATAGGTCAAATACCCGCTGGGAACACCTTTTGATTCCAGGTCCCATAGCGGATAGATATCTGCAAAAGCCCATTCGTATTCCCCGGTTGAAGAGTTTTCACCCAGATAACCTGTTGTGGCACTAACATCATAATCACTAAGGTCTTTATCCAAAAATGGGTCATGCCACTGGCCAATGATTGACCAGTTGGCAGGCAGTTTTTCTGAAATGAACACAAATTCCTGTTTGGCAGTTGAATTTATGGTATAGTCAAGACGAACAGAGAAGGAAGTCCCGTTCAAGACATCAATAGTAGAGTTGCCATAAAAAGACCGATTTACAACAACAGCATCGGGCGCCAATGATATCCCCGTTGCACCAAATAGAAATAGCAGCACCAAAATAACCTGCCAATATCGTCTGTGTGCCGGTAACATAAAATCCCCAAATCTGTCATACTCTGGTCAATCTGCTATACTTTGGTTTTACCATTAAGTTCGGTGTTAAGTCGCCAATTCATGTTATAGATATCATAATTGGACTAAATCTTATAGGTTTAATCATGATTGACTCAAATGTTTATTAATTTTATGATGGGTTATTTTATTTTTTTAATCCTGAAATACACAAAAATAATGATGATGCATGTAATTATTGCTGACAATACCAATTTTAAATCAATACTTTTTTGTGGTGCATCTGGAGATGGAGGCGTGTAACTGCTCACAATGGCTGCCGTGGCAACTGGTGTAGATGTTAGCTTCTCTCTTTTGGCTCCGGTAACAACAAATGGCGAAAAACCCGGGGTTTGTGCCCTGAAATGCAAATAAGTAACATCGCTACCAGTCCGCACCGTAGGCAACTGCTCCCATCCATTGTCATATCTCGATAACCTTATCGAATCCTCTGCAATGTTCTCCTCTGATATCCAATCCTTTTCCACCCTGAATGAAATACTGGAATCTGTAATTGTCCGCTCTGTAGCCCAGCCTGCAGTTCCGACCCAGATGTTCACATGCCTGTACACAATGCCAGATGGGGAAGAATCCACAAGTGAAGACCTGTCCTTTAGTACTTCTACCATAGTATCAACATCTCCGTAATTCAACAGAGAAGTGAAATTGACATGGGTAATTATGTTATCCAGTTTCTCAAAATGATACGATACAGCCTTATTTACCCCTGTATATTTCCTGTCAATCTCCCAGGACAGGATATTATCAGGGTCCTCTTCAATACTTAAAGTCTCACTTGAACCCGAACCTGATGAGCTGGCAGACACTAACTTTACATTCCCGCCGCCTGCTATCCCCACAGATTCAGGGTATCCAATAACGTAATCATTAGTAGCTATTATACCGTTTACATAATATGTCCCGGTAATGGCAGGCATGCTAATGTCTGCTCTGTAGACGCCAGTACCGGTCCTGGTCGCGCTAACCTCTGCTATATTTGAACTGCCCTGGAATAACATTCCTTTAACCTGTTCTGACGGGTCAGCAGGTACGCCATTCTTGCTGGTAGTTATCGTCACACTCAGTGTTTCACCGGGCTGGAGTTGGGTCTTATCCGGTGTTACAGTCATAGAATACTCAGATATTACAATCGGTTTAGCGCCTTTATACTC
>DAOWEE010000368.1 GCA_030638625.1 Methanosarcinales archaeon | reverse complement strand
TGAACTTTTCTTCCAGTTCTTCAAGAATCGGGTCCTGCATCTTGCAAGGTCCGCACCAGTCAGCCGCAAAGTCCATTAGAATCACTTTACTCATTATTCTTCACCATTCCCTTTAATTCCGGATAACATATCAGGCACGTCAGGCATTTCTCCTTCAAGCGTTTATATCTCCCTTTCATTGGCGTTTTTTGCTTGTCTTCCATCTTAATGTTGGTGATGTATCCAATGTTTATATAGATTGTTAAAAATGAATTTACACATACTGGTATGCCTTCGTGGATAAAGGTGTACCATAAAGGAAACTTATTTCTAATTATCCACCTATGACAAATCATGCTTGATGTTGAAGAACTCTGTGGGATTGTAGAGGTCATGGCAGTTGCATCTGATAATGAGATTACAGAGATTGTGCAGGAACTGGCATATATCAGGGATGAAGATATGCTTGATTTTGATGAAATGCAAGACCTGATAAAGTCGGCCCTGAAGTCACACTGGCTCGAAGCTGTACCCCAGACGGCCGTATGTAACGGTCCTAAAGGCGAAATATTCTACATTGCGGGACCCGCTGCCTTTGGTACTCCGCCTGCCGAGTTAAGTGAAATTATGGAAATCATTGAATTTGAAGGATGCAGGTCCATTGACTGGGGGATAATGGCTTCGAGGATAACTTCTAACTTGTCCAGACTGGTGGAACGGCTTGAGATAATGGTTGAAGATGCAGCAGATGGCACAGTGAAACTTGTTGAGGCGGAAGCACTGTACAGTGAACTTTTTAACGTGTATTATGATTATGATTTCTGGCTGCCTGATGGTCTGCCCGATATAGGAGCTTCTTTGGAAATGATCAGTTCAAGGTTGAATGTAATTAAAGAAAGTGAGTGAATGAGTGGATAATAGACCGAGGTATATCAGTGTCAGATAATAATGTTCACTACCTGCTAGGCAATAATGCCATCGCATTGGCCATAAATGAATGCAATACCGATGTAGTAGCAGGCTACCCCGGAACCCCTTCATCCGAGATAATCGAATACCTTGCCCGGATGAAGCCAAAAGGTCATGTTGAATGGTCTGTCAACGAAAAGGTCGCCATGGAAGTTGCCATTGGTGCATCATGGATTGGCGGGCGAAGCGTGGCTACCATGAAACACGTCGGTCTCAACGTGGCTTCGGACCCATTCATGACACTTGCATATACGGGCGTCAAGGGCGGCATGGTCGTAATCGTTGCTGATGACCCGGGCTGCCATTCGTCCCAGAACGAGCAGGACAGCCGCCGGTATGCTGAATTTGCACAGGTACCATGCCTGGACCCGGCTACACCCCAGGAAGCCTACGACATGATACCTTTCGCATTTGAATTTTCTGAAATGTTTGAAACTCCTGTGGTTTTCAGGCCGACTACCAGGATATGTCACGGGAAGTCCGATATCAGGCTGCAGACGTCGGCGCTAACTGAGCATGAGATCGGGTTTGAGAAAATCCCACAACGATGGGTCATGCTGCCATCCCATGCAAGGGTGCGCCACCAGATATTGATTGACAAACAGGAAGAGATGGCAGCAGCACTTGAAACCTCACAATGGAACAAGTTGGACATGGTGGACGGTGCAGCTTTAGGTATTATTGCATCGGGTGTGGCATCGGTATATGCAAAGGAAGCCATTGACAGGCTCGGCGTCAAAGCATCATTCCTGAAGATTGGCGCATATCCTGCACCAACCGGGTTAATCCGGGAGCTGGCAGGTTCAGTTGAGAAGATACTGGTCATAGAGGAACTGGAACCTGTGGTGGAAGATATTGTCAGGATAATTACGGCTGGCATGGACATTGAGATACACGGTAAAGATGTCATACCAAGATATGGCGAACTGGACCTGGGAACCGTTGAACCTGTTGTTGCAGATATGGCCGGCATGGACTACACCAGTTATGTGGCCAGGGGGACTGATATTGAACTCCCCAACCGCCCTCCGGTAATGTGTCCGGGCTGTCCTCACAGAGGCTCCTACTATGCCATGAAAAAAGCCTTTGGCAAGGATGCCATTTTCCCTGGCGATATCGGGTGTTATACCCTGGGTGTCCAGATGGGGACCATGGATACCTGCCTGTGTATGGGTGCAAGCATTACTGCCAGTGCAGGGATTTACCATGCGGGTGAGACTAAACCCATCTGCTGTTCTATCGGGGATTCCACATTTTTACATACCGGAATTCCGGGGCTGCTGAATGCTGTTTATAACAGTGCTGATATTACCGTCACTATACTGGATAACAGGACTACTGCCATGACCGGGCACCAACCAAATCCAAGCACCGGATTGACGGTACTGGGTGATGCCACATATATGGTGTCCCTGGAAGACATCTCGCGGGCATGCGGCGTGGAGTTAGTCCTGACCACTGACCCATTTGACATTGCAACTACAATTGATACGTTCAAACAGGCAAAAGAGCATAAAGGAACTTCAGTAGTCATCTCAAAACAGGAATGTATCATCACTGCCCGCCGCAGGGGAATCAAGCTTACGCCTTTTAGTGTGGACAGGGACGAATGCCGTGGCTGTAAAGCATGTATCAAGTTCGGGTGTCCTGCGATTGAATTCGACCCGCCGGAATCAGATGGTGAAAAAGGTCATTCCAGGGTAGGCAGTCTTTGTGTGGGATGCGGGGTATGTGCCCAGGTGTGTCCATTCAATGCCATCAGCGAGGTGGATAAATGACCGAGTTCGACCTCATAATTGTAGGTGTGGGCGGTCAGGGTGCTATACTGGCATCTGATATTGTTGGCAGGGCTGCTGTGAATGCAGGTTTGCCGGTCATGGCTGCAGAAACTCACGGTATGGCACAGCGCGGTGGTTCGGTTGAGAACCATGTGAGACTGGATTGCAGATACGGCTCATTGATACCTCGGGGTAGGGCCGATGCATTACTGGCCCTTGAACCGGCAGAAGCGTTGAGGGCTGTGGATTACCTCTCGCCTGAAGGGGTGGCTGTGGTAAATACGAACCCTGTGCTGCCTATTACCGTGCTTTCAGGCAGTGCCGAATATCCTGCTGTTGATGATATGCTGTCAGAACTTGAGGGGCAGTGCAAACGGCTGGTGGCAGTGGATGCTGATTCTCTTGCCATTGAAGCAGGCCATCCGCTGACCGCAAATGTGGTCATGATAGGTGCGGTTTCCAGTTTCCTTCCGCTTGATGTGGAAAGTCTTGAAGAAAGTATAAGCAGCCTGGTCCCGCCAAAGACCGTAGATGTGAATTTAGCGGCATTCAGGCTGGGAAGGAAAGCTGCAAGCACCACCGATTGAATAAAGTTAAGTAATTCCAGTCTATTGAGATATCATAAAATTAAACATACAAACATTCAATCATAATATTCACTAAACCGGAGAACCCAGATGTACATCCAAAAATGTATCCAGTGCGAAGCCCAATACACTCCTGAGGAGATTGTATATACCTGTCCTAAATGCAGTGGTCTGCTTGAGATAATCTATGACTGGTCCGGCCAGTCCATTAGCAGGAAAGACTTTGATGGCATACCTCTGTCGTTATGGAAATACAAGGCACTCCTGCCTGTTGAGCGGGAGCCAGTGACCACTAATGAGGGCGGTACGCCACTGTACAAGTGTGAACGCCTGGGTGAATCTTTTGGGACCGGAACATTTTATGTTAAGCATGAAGGGTTAAATCCAACCGGCAGTTTCAAGGACCGCGGCATGACCGTGGGTGTGTCCAAGGCATTGGAATTGGGAATGAAAACTGTGGCTTGTGCGTCAACTGGCAACACTTCAGCCTCACTGGCCATATATGGTGCCAAGGCAGGCATTCCTGTAGTGGTACTGCTACCGGCTGGCAAGGTGGCAATGGGCAAGGTGGCCCAGGCCATGATGCACGGTGCCAAGGTATTGAGTATTAAAGGTAACTTTGACGAGGCCTTGAAACTTGTAAGGGATCTGTGCGATAATGAGGGATTCTATCTGTTGAACTCGGTGAACCCATACCGGCTGGAAGGACAGAAGACAATTGCTTTTGAGATCGTGGACCAGATGGGTTGGGAAGTGCCTGACAGGGTAGTTTTGCCGGTAGGCAATGCCGGAAATATCACAGCCATTTACAAGGGGTTCAAGGAATTCTATGAACTGGGCCTGACTGATAAGATACCAAAGATGACAGGCATTCAGGCTGAAGGGGCGAGTCCTGTAGTGAATGCGTTCAAGCAGAGACTGAATGATATCGTACCCGTTTCAAGTCCTGAGACCGTGGCTACTGCCATTCGGATAGGCGACCCGGTCAATGCAATAAAGGCATTGCGGGCCATATACCAATCAGGCGGACTGGCAGAATCGGTGTCTGATGAGGAAATTAAAGCAGCCCAGAAAGACCTGGCCCGGATGGAGGGTATTGGCGTGGAACCGGCCAGTGCATCATCGGTGGCAGGTTTCAGGAAACTGGCTGGCATGGGTATTATTGAACCTGGCGAGACTGTGGTTTGCGTTACCACCGGACATTTGCTCAAGGACCCTGAAGAGGTCTTGAGTATATGTGAAAGCCCTATTGAAGTGGAGGCTACTGCGGAGTCGGTGCGTAAGGCTGTATTTTCATAATATTCATTTGATAAAATAGATATGTTTAAATATCTTAACTTTTCTATAAGTTTGTAAAGGAATTTATTTTCATCTGAGGGGATGCAAATTGATTGAACGAAAAGATATTCAAGGAACGATAGTTTTCATTGACCATGATAATGGAGAAATTCATTTTTCTGATAAATCAAATGTTATAAAGTTACCATCATTTGGTAGACAGTTGGATGGATTGGATGATTCTTTTTCAGAATCGCTGTTTGGGACTTTCATGGTGCCAGGTAAAATGTCTGGTCAAGGTCATACGGATGAGCACGTAACTGTGGAAGAGCTGAAACCAGAGCCAGAACCCGAATCTGAACATTCACCCAAATATGTAGCTGATGAGGTGTTCTATAATTCCATTGACACTTCGGTAGTACGAAATTTCATGGGAAATAGGTTTGAAGGATATGAACCAATGGACGGGACCGCAAGTTATGATGAAGTGCTCGCCTCTGGAAATGACCGGATTATTGCAGACGGGATTGTAAATACCACTTATGCGGATGTCCTGCTGTATATTACACCCAAGAAGTTATTGGATAAGGGTCAGATATTGGAGAATGTCGAATGTAGCGAGGATATACTTGACGATCTGTTAACGCATGGGTTGTTAAAAGAGAATCACAAGGGCGAACTATACTTCACATTCAAAGGACTGGTGGTAAGGCGGGACCTGGAAAGCACTTGCTGTGCTGAAAATCTGCAAATTCCTGCCCAGCCAATAATGGCGTAATCTATACTTAAAACTTTAAAAAAGAAAAAGGTGAGACCAGTGGTCTCACTTGACTATATCGTGCAGATTGAACTTGTACGGACCCAGGTTTCCACCGAAGTTGCCTGCTGAAATCTTTTTGACACCCGGAATTTGTACTGCGGCCTTGATACCTGCCAGCATTGCTTCTGAGATGACCTTTTCATTCAGTCCGTTGATGACAATCTCATAGATACCGTTCACATCAGCTGGTACATTACTGCCCTCCACCGTGTCCTTGATACTGGGTGAGAACTTTTCATTGCTGGTGGCTTTCAGGAACGAGTACTTATTGGCCCCTACCTTTGAACCGCTGGCAACTATGCCGCCAGGGAAGGGGGTTATGACGCCTTCTACCTCGTCAATTGCATCAACAGCAGCCTCAGCTGCAGCCAGTGCTGCCATCTGGTTCTCGGCCAACATGAAGAAATTACCGCCTGCAATACCAGCCATTCCACCGATGCTGTGCTCAGTGATAAAATCGCCTTCCATCATGGGGACTCTATATGCTTTGCGGCCGCCCATTTCCAACTCAGACTCCATGCCATCGCCAAAGAATTTGAGCTTGAACCCTACATCAAACTGCTTTTCAGCGTCAGGCAGTCCGTTGTACATGTGGGCGGTGGGTGCGGTCAATACGCATTGTCCCAGCCTGTTAAGCAATTGTTCATCAAGGCTTTTGAACCCGAATGAACATATCTGTATATACACACCGGGTCTGCCGTCAGGTGTTTCATCTCCGCCGACCACTCTTTCGATACCTGCTTCTGCCGGACATGCAATTACTGATGTCCCGAATCCAGTTGCTTCTCGTGCTGCTACAAGAGCCCAGCGCTCGGTGGCCCCGGTAATCAGTACCCTTGCAATTTTTATTGGAAAAGCTTCTGCATATGTGTCTTCTATTTCTACTCCATTCAATTCCATTAAATATCCCTCGTGGTAACTGATTTTACTGATGGCTACATATACTATTCGAAATTGTTCGGGTTTTTTGGGTTTTAAAATGACAGCTAATGAATTGAGCATCCAGGTTATCAGGAGTAAGCGAAGAAAGAAGACGGTCCAGGCAAAACTGGACGGCAATAAACTTTTAGTGTACATGCCTGTCGGATTAAGTGAAAAGGAAGAATCAGAACTCATCCAGAAAATGAAGACTAAGGTTGAGAATAAACGTACCCGTAAGGCACTCAATGGCGACGATTACCTGGAAAAGCGTGCCAATGAGTTCAATAAGAAATATTTTGACGGAAAACTTGTGATTAATTCAATCAAATATGTTACAAACCAGAATACCCGGCGTGGAAGCTGCACTCCTGCAAGAGGTAGCATACGCATTTCCCACGAGTTGGCTGAAATGCCGAAATGGGTGCTGGATTACGTTATCATGCATGAAATCGCACATCTGGAGCACCCTGACCATTCCCGGAAATTCTGGAATAAGGTGAATGAATACAAATACACTGAGCGGGCAAGAGGCTTCCTGATATGCAAAGAAATGGAAAAAAACGACATATCTGAGAATGGAGAGCAGTAAATAAACCAAACATTGAATAATCTACCAGACAAACAGAGTGCAATTATGAATAATCATCCGACCAAATTATTGACCGGGACCTCATCTGATTCGTTGAAGGACAGAACCATCGTGCTGGCAGTGACTGGCAGCATCGCTGCGGTTCGTACCGTTGAACTGGCACGGGAATTAATACGCTGCGGGGCCAG
>DAOWEE010000245.1 GCA_030638625.1 Methanosarcinales archaeon | reverse complement strand
CAGGGTGACACCAGGCCGCCGTCCTACAGGCACATTCTTGCCGGTAAGGCCGCGTATGAGTGTGGACTTGCCCACATTGGAGCGCCCCACAAACACAATCTCATAATCCACGTCCGGGTTTTTCTTGTAAGATACCATTATCTTGCCTTAAATAACCTGCAGGTTACATAAACCTACCCGGCTGAATATCTACCATAACTGTCCGTTAAGAATAGCGCCTGTTCGGTCGTTGGTGCTCTGGTTGAACTTCCTGATGACAATAAGATACTGGCCGTCCACCATTTGCGGCTCATCGAACTGGGCATCTATACCCATCCGCCTTAAATGTTCTTCAAACTTATATGCAGTTTCCAGACTGCGCACCCGAATTTGCACATCTTCAGTAATCCGTTCACCCTGCTGTCGTTTTTTTATGGTGCTGATCATGGGCTCCAGGATGCTCTCACCAAGCCGGCAGCACCTGTCACGCAGTGCCTCCTCATCTTCATCCCATTCCACAGCCTGGAATCCTTCCCGCACCACCCTGGAAAAGAAAAAATCCCTGCCATAATCATTGTAGAACCCGAACGCATACCTGAGGTCGCTATTGGTACTCTGGGAACAGGTATACTTAATGGAAGGCAGTTTCATTTCAGGGTCCTTTATCACCACCCCTTCCCTGCCAGACTCACCCAGTTTCCTGATAATGCCGGCAATACTGTCGGCTGCCTCATCAAGAGAATACTCTCCGAAATACGGCACGGTCTTGATATTGTAATGGCCACACAGTTCGTGTTTTTCACCTATGGTCAGGGGTTTACCTGAATTCTTATGCCTTACATCGAAAATAAAAAACGAAATACTATCCACATCAGGATAGATATCCTTGGGCACATATGGGTTATCGGGCCCCACCATCTCACCGCACAGTACCATATCCGGGTGGTCCCTGAAAAAATCCTCCCCCACATCTTCCAGCACTTTTTCCGTGGTATATGGACATATCAGTCCGCCTCTGGTCAGGGCAATGACCGTACCTTTAATGCTGGCTATCCTCACATTGTAGCCGTTCATCTTCTCTTCAACTGCTACCCTGGTTGTCCCTTTGAAATGAGTGGTAAGAACCGGAGCCAGCATCATAGCACGCTGTATCTTCGGAAAACCCTTTACAGTCTCGATGCCCTCATCAGTTTTAAAAAGAGCCGTCCCGGTCTCAAGTCCGGCTATCCCCTTATCAAAACGGTAGTGGTCAGGAAAGAATCTGGACACTTTTTGCAGGACTCTTCTTTTCAGCATGCCGGATAATCTGGATTCCGGTATCCTCAGAGCAATTGATGCGAGTCTTACAAATTCTTCATCCAGGACTTCCTGACTTCTACTCATACGAATTATTTATCTACAGCTTCTTTGCTATGGCTTCAAGCAAACATCGTCGGGTTATCAATCCGGTAACCTCATCATTAGTGTCCACAACAGGCATCCCGCCGAAATTTTTCTCAAGCATCATGGCAACTACATCACGCACCAGTGTATCTTTATTTACAGAAACAACTCCTCGTTTCATAATATCTTCAACCAGCAGGTTCTTTATCCGGTTATCCTGTTTGCTACCTTCTACCAGGTCTCTAAATGCCCGCAGACCGGTGGCGATATCATGCTCAGTTATAATTCCCACCAGTATGCCATTATCCAACACAGGCAATCTTCCGATATTGCTATCAAGCATAATCCTCCTGGCATGTATCACTCGTTCTTCAGGTCCAATAGTGATTGGCTGGCGCATAATTTCACTGACCATTGAATTGTTAAAAGGATACATTTCTATAACCTCTTTGGGTGTCACCCAACCCAGCACTTTATCGTTTTCAATAACCAGTAATACCCCATTGTTTTTGTTCATCAGCACAACGCCATCGTTGACTGACATGTCGGATAGTACTTTACTGTAATTATCAGTGGTTGCCGTAGTCACATGCATGGCCGAAGCAGGAAGGTTTGCCTTTTTTCTCGTCCCCAGTTCCTTTGTGATAGAGCGCATAGTCACAATACCATTTATCTGGTTATTGTGCATCACAAGAAGCCTTCTTGTATCCTTTTTATCCATTATATCAAGTGCGTGCGATAATGTGTCCGATTTATCGATTGTAATCGGTTCTGTCAATATATCTTTAACCTGCATCTTCATCACCTTTAGCGTTTAACGATTGCTCGAATAATATTCCTTGCATTCACGATTCCTATAATCTCATCATTCACGATAGGTATGCCGTTAATCCGTTCATCCGCCATAATCTTTGCTGCTTCTACACCAGTGCTGTTCTTACTGAGGGTAAAAAGCGGTGCCGACATGATATCTTCGGCAACCATGGATAATTCTTTAACAGACCTGAATATCTTTTCACCGCCATTCCGGTTCTTACGTGCCATCTTAACATCTTTTGATGGGAGTCCTCCTTCCGAATTTAACATTTTACCAAGAGCCAGGTTTGTGTGGGTAATAATTCCCACAGGTTTGTTGGAATCGTCCAATACAATAACCCTTTCCACTTCATTACCTTTCATTTCATGAATAACATGACTAATGGTATGATGTCTGTGAACGGTTATGAAAAAATCATCCATGATATCTTCAACGCCGGTCTTGTCGTCAAGGTTTGAATAGTACCGTATCAAATCCAGTTTAGTTATAATTCCGACAACACTTTTGTCTGATTCACTCTTTATCACAGGCATTCCACTGATGTTGTTCTCAAGCAGAATTTCTGCTGCTTGTTTTGGTGTAGCCTCAGGGAATATAGTTACAGGGTCATGCGTCATTACTACATTAACCGGAATATTATCAATGGGGCGTCTCCGCCATTTTGGTTCTGCCTGGTCAAGCCGATGTGTCAGGTCAGTTTTGGTAACAACTCCTATTGGTATTACTTCAGTAGATTTTGACGTTGCTGTATCGGGTGATTGTTTTTTTGCAACGATGAGCCTGCTGATATTATGTTTCATCATCAGGTTCCTTGCTCTCGATATTGGTTCTTCGGTTCCGATAATGTTGACCGATGTGCTCATTATATCCTTCACCTTCATTTTAGTACCTCCTTTTGGGTTTTCAATTAATCTGCAAGCGCCCTGACGATATCTCTTTCAGTTATGATACCGCATAATTCACCATTATCTATTACAGGCAGTGCCCCTACTTTTTTATCCAGCATTATAGAAGCAGCTTCACCAATATCAACATTTGAACTGGTCCATACAATATCACGTACAATCATACTTTTAATGGGCACTTCAAATGCATTTGCTACATTTCCTGTCATGAGTTTCTGGAAAATATCACCGCTGCCCAGATATCTCATTATATCTGAAGCAGTAATTATGGCCAGAAGAACATTCTCTTTAACGATGGGTATTCTCCTGAATCCTTTTTGTATCATGGTCCGTGTGGCTTCACCTACCGACATATCAGGTGAGGCAGTAACCACGTTGCTGCTCATATATTCCTTTACCTGTTTTGAGGTGGTTACGTTGGCAATTGTCCTGACAAAGTCTCTCTCGGACAGGATTGCAACTACGTTATTATTTCCATCCACCAATGGAATGCCACCAATATTCTGTTCTATCATGGTGGTTAGAGCCAGGGATATTGGGTCATTGATAGTCAGGCTGACTACTCCCCCCTTCATAATCTCTCTCACATTCTCATTAATAGCGGCTGCAAGGTTGCCGTTATGCCTGTTCTTTACCAGGTTATGTCTGAGACCTCCTCCCAAAAAATCCACAATATCCAGACTGGTAACAATACCTGCCAACCGTTTGGTGCCAGCATCTGCTATTGGAACACGTCTGAATCCATGTTTCATCATGGTTTTTACCGTAGTCATAATGTTGGCAGTAGGTGGAAGGGTAACTACGTCTTTTGAGGCTATGGCCATGATATCGCCTTCGTGGTTCGCCATCTTTGTTTTGAAATTTACTGGTCCTCTGTCCATAATCCCAGAACTGTCCAATCCTCTAACATCGGGTTTGTTATTGTTTTGTCGTTTCATATTTTCACCGAATTGTTAACAACCATACATTTGAAATTCATTAGAAGAATATTTTCATCAATTGCTACTTTCTATTTAAATGATATACTGATTTTATTCTGCACATTGATTTAAGTTTGTACACTGGGCAAGGATGTTGTATCCTCTGCCTTAGTAAAATGTCTTGTCTGGGTCACATCTATTTTAGTCAACATATGCTCTTACGACATCATATCTGTTTATTATACCCACCAGTTTATCGCGGTTTGTGACACACAGGCGCCCAACATCCAGTTTGACCATCATTTCAATGGCTTCTTTTAAGGATGTTTCAGGAGTAATTGTGTAAGCTGGCGTACTCATTATATGTGATACACTGGATGAAGTTCCCATCCTGGTGCCGTGTTCATCTTCCCTTTCTATCCTTACACCTCCTGATTTGATAATGTCATGCCTGGTGACCATACCCACCAGCATATTGTGACTGTCTACTACCGGGTATCCTGAATATCCTGTCTCCAACATGTTGGTCCACACCTTTGCTAAATGTTCGTCGCTTGAGCAGGTCTTGACCTTTTGCGTCATAAGTTCACCCACTTTTTGGTCAGGTATATCTGACGGGCCCAGATTCTTGAATATATCCTTCATGTTCAGGGTACCGCAAAGTTTTCGTCCTCCAGCGGACTCAAGCACAGGAGCAAAGCTGGTCCTTGATTGTATCATAATGGCTGCCACTTGCTTAATATCCATATCACCGGTTATGACCGGGACTTCTGTGGTGTATCCTTTCACTGTAACATTTGATTTTGTAGAAGTAATATTGAGTATGTCCAGTTCAGATATTATTCCCTCTACTTCCTTATTGTCGTCTACCACAGGCAATGTCATGTGATAATCCCGCATCAACTGACGGACATGAGTCACATAGTCATTAACATTAATTGACACAGGGTGTCGGTCCATAATTTCCTGGACTAATTGTAAGCCCATTTAAATACCCCCATAATCCTGGTTATTCAGTTTCCCTGCAAGATTCGCACATAAGTGCTCCATTTAAGTAGTCAAGGTTATCGTAATATCTGCCACAGTTTTCACAGACTCCCCTGCTAATCATTTCTGGGATTTCACCTTCGGATACAATATTCCTTTCCCTGTGCATGCTGATAAGTTCAGATAAGATATTCCCCATCTCGATAGATACTGAAACCAGGTCTGTGTCAGTCACCAGCCCCACAAGTTTCTTGTCTTTCACAATAGGTATCCGCCTGATGTGCATTTTAAGCATCAGATCTTTGGCTTTTTTAACATCTTCATCTGCGCCAATTGTTATGAGCGGTGTTGTCATTACATTCTTCAGGGTAAGTGAATCGGGAACATTATTCTTTGAGATAATCTTCATGACCATGTCGTGTTCGGTCAATATGCCAACAGGATT
>DAOWEE010000356.1 GCA_030638625.1 Methanosarcinales archaeon | reverse complement strand
TGGTATTTTGATGGCAGTGATGGGTAGTTAGATTCAATTGTTGTGTGTGGAGTACCGCCATGGCTGTTAAAATATAATCTTTAAATAATACAGCCCCCACAAAGGAGGGAAAGCCAAGACAACAGGTTCCTTTGCGTTCTTTGCGTACTTTGCGGTGAGGAGACTAATGAATTCCAGCCCCCCTCCCTCCTTCACCATTCCTCCCCCTTCGTCTTCACTTTACAGGGTGGTGCTCCTACCGCTATACTCCACCTGCTTTTTGATCCCAAAATTAAAATGTTATTAGCCTGATCTGACATATTCCACATAACCTTTCAGAGCATCGATTCCCTTGACTATTCTGGGAGCGTTCAGTTTAATAAATTCGATTTCATCTGATTTGGTTTTGGGACGATTTTGTTTATAATTTTCAAAGACTTTTTCACCATCATAATCCACAAACGCTATCCTGGCCCCGAAATCATCAGGATTTAACAGGCATGAATCACCAGTTACAACAGCTATGTGATGGGGGTGTGAAATCAAAGAGCCACTTAGTTCATTCGAAGTATTAACTCCTTTTCGTATCAGGTCAGCAGAGAGTTCATTAAAATCTGCAAAAAAGTAGAACGATCCGTGAGGTGTAGTTGCATTAATTCCATCAATCCTGTTGAATTCTTCACTCATGAAGGTTCCCACAATACGGTGAATATCCCGTACAATTCTCATATATTCATCAATTTCTTTATTAGGTTCATAAGCGGTCACAGCCGCATATTGGGTTGGTGTGGAAACATTAGTATAAATTGTTGCTGCAATCTTGTTAAAACCATCAATCAGTTTTTGCGAACAATTCTCAGGTAAAATGCAAGAACCTAACCGGTATCCTCCAGCAGACCTATCCTTTGAAAGCCCATTGGTGACCAGAGTTCCTTCAGGGTATACACAGCCCATACTTGTGAATGTATCAAAATCATACGTGATCAATGCATAGATCTCATCGGCCAGCACCAGGGTATGGTGTTTCCGACATACATCTGCGATATTTTCCAGTTCTTCCCTGGAATATACTGCTCCGGTCGGATTGTGGGGATTATTGAACACCAGGATATGCTGGTCATCGGAAAGTCCTGATAAGAATTCATCAAGGTCATCTGGTTGAATCTTATAATCAAACTCGGGCTTGAGATAAAAGGTATGAAAATGTTTATCAAGCAGTTTGATCTGGGGAGAATATCCGATCCACGAAGGAGAAGGGATCACAACACCACCCTGTATTATATCAAAGACAATATGGATGAGGTCCTTTGTCCCGGGTCCCACGATGATTCTCGAGGGGTCAACATCCAGGCCAAAATACCTTTTGTTAAAACCGGCAATGGCTTCCCGAAGTTCAGGAATACCCTGTGCTGCAGAGTAATGTCCCTTATCAGTATTTTCTGCCAGCGCTTTTTGAATTGGCAAAGGCACTTGAAACGGGGATTGCCCGAAAGCAAATCCAAAATAATCAAAACTGCACGCAATTTCGGAACATTTTTTCCTGTGTTCAGAGATCATAAGCCCGACCCGAAGGTTTTCAGGCATTATGATTGCATCTACATGCGGCTCAATTGCAATGTCTGTCATATTCTAACTCCCCTATACATGTTTAATTTCTGTATGATTTGAAATCTCGGAATTTGTGGTGCACAGGTCATTAATGTTCAAGGCATGGACATCATCCTTCCCTGTCAACCGTGCAAAATCCTTTAGTTCCTCTGTGGACACATACAGGAAATTCTCCAGTTTCCTGGCAGAGATATCTACCTTTAACCTGGACCTTAATTTAGGATCCTGTGTGGTGACACCCACCGGGCATTTCCCTGTATCACACAGCCGGTACTGCTGGCAAGCGCAGGCCATTAAAGCGGCAGTTCCAATAGCTACAGCATCAGCTCCCATTGCCAGTGCCTTTGCAAAATTCGAGGATACCCGATGCCCTCCTGTAATAATAAGAGAAATATCATCAATACCTTTGCTGTCCAGGAATTTCCTTGCCCTGTATAATGCAAATATGGTGGGGACAGATGCTGCATGTTTTACATATCTGGATGCAGCGGCAGTGGCACCCGGCCTCCCGTCAATGGTGATGAAATCGGGTCCCGCATAAACTGCTACTTCCAGGTCAGCTTCAATATGACCTGCTGCCAGTTTGATACCAATGGGCTTGCCCCCTGATGTTTCCCTGAGCCAGTCGACTTTCTTTTTCAGGTCGTCCCTGTTCTGAATATCTTCAAAGTGGGAAGGGCTTACAATATCGACTCCTTCAGGGAATCCCCTGATATCAGCAATCTCCTTGGTGACCTTTTCTGCGGGCAGATGTCCTCCCATTCCCGGTTTCACAGATTGGCCGATCTTGATCTCGATAGCATCCACTTTCCTGAGATTCTCCTCTGTAACGCTGTACTGGTTGGGTACGTATTCAAAGATGTATTTGTAAGAATTGTCAAAGGATTCCTGCAGGATTCCTCCTTCTCCTGAACACATGGCGGTCTTGACTGCAGCGCTTCCTTTTGCCAGTGCAATTTTAACTTCCCGTGATAATGCACCAAAAGACATGTGGGTAATATAGATAGGAGTCTCGATTACAAGAGGATATTTTGCCTTTGGACCGATGACGGTTCTGGTACTGACCGTTTCATCATGGTTCAACGGGATCGTTGCCAGTTGTGCCCCTTTTATGAGAATATCATCGTAGGAGATCACATCCATGGTCGTCCGCATGGGCTCGATAATGGATTCTCCAGTTACAGACATCTTGTGTACATCTGACATATGGATTTCCAGGTCATCAGATTCCCGTCTCCATTCTCCAAGGTATCCCCCCAGTTCCATCTTCACCGATGATACAGTGACCTTGCTCTTCATTCCACAATGAGGGCAGGTGATGATCTCCTCTACTTCTTCATGTTTTACTTCCTCTTTTACCGGTATTAGATGGGTATTGTCTGATTTGCAAATGGGACATTTCCATTCATCAGAGAATTCTTCGGGTGGTGTCCCTGGTTTGATACCTGTGGGGGAATCCCCCCGCGTATCATCGTATTCAAAAACGTTACAGACATTACACCGATATTTGGTCATGCAAACTCTCCCCAATCGATACGCTCGGTCGATGATGTCATTTTTAAGGATTGACTATGATGTCAACCAGGCTGATGTATCTGACATGGATGCTGGAAGTCTAAACCCCACACTTGCAATGTTTGCCGACATGCATGTCTTCTGCTCTACAAAAATAAATTATTTATAGAATCAGTAGGTATGATCTCCCACATCCACTCGTTACAGTATCAACTACATTCCAGATTGTTCTTTCTCAGAGCCTTTGGTGCAGAAATACATATGTTTCAATCCCATTTTTTCAGTTACGGGACATCCACCGCAGATACAGCCTTTCTCTTCAGTTATGCAACTGCTTTTCCCGATAGACTGGAAACAAAACCCCCCTTTCTCACCACATTCCACCCAGGATGGACAGGTGTTACAAATACACATTGACAATACCATTTTTTTCTTTTGTTCTATTTCGTCGGTATTCATTTCAACACTCTCCGTAAGTCTAACCCCTCTATTTATTATATCTAATTTTTTGCTATATAAAATCTCACTATAGGTAAGATAATATTAAAAAAATCTTAGACCTCGAATTTTTTTATTCAAATTGGCTTACTTCCTTACCAAGGAAATAACCCAATATTGTCCTGATGCCTACAATTGTTCCCAGCAAAATAATTTCTTCTTGAGAAGGGGCTATAATAGTCTGCAAAATATCGCCTGCAATTAGAAAATCCAGGCCAAAAACGATCTTATGAGTGAAATCTCTGCGGATGTCATGATACCCCATTACCGGCATTCTTCTGAACTCAAGATTAAAAGTTTTAATAGTACTGATTATTCCACCATAAATTATAATCGCTGCACCTATGTAAGCAAAAATCAATGATGAAATGTCTATAAATTCTTCAAGCATAATATTGAGTCAATTTTTAGGGTATTCAAGGTGCTTTTCCAACAATTTCCTGTCGTCAGACCATTTAATCCACAGTTTTGACCATTTCCTCAACACTACCGGTAATCTTATCGATATTATCACGCACTTTGCCTAATTTCTTCAGCACTTTAGCAATATCCTGCTCTGATAAGTTATATTCAGGTGCGAAATCAATCCAGAACTGTTCTACATCCAGCAGCCCATTAATAGCAGATTTTGTACGTTTGACCGTAGTTTCATCCATATGTTATAGTTATAGTGGAACAATCTTAATATATGTTGGTGCGGCAAGATTTGTCATAATACACACATATTATTCATATACAAACGTCAGGGGAGTTATGAGTTTAGTTGAACTGTACTATTCAGATACATGCGCTGACTGCCATAAGGTCAGGACCATACTGATTGAGCTATTGCCCAAAGGCATTACCTTCAAGGAAGTAAACGCTATGCAGGGCGAAGGTTTTGAGAGAGCGAAGCATCTGGGGGTATCATCCGTACCTGCCATAGCCCTTGATGGTGAATTGATGCTGGTAGGCCGCATTGACAGGGATGATATAAAGTACCTCTTAGACACTATTACCAAGGCATAGAAGGTGTGATATTGAACCTTAACTTATACAAAAACCTGGAACGAAACGTAGAAGGCATATTTATTAATGTACATCCCATACAGCGGGGCGGTGTACTGACGCCAGAGGCCCGCAAAGCACTGCTGGAGTTCGGGGACGGATATTCGGTATGCGATTACTGTTTTGAGTCCAGGGTTGACCTGGTCCAGAAACCCCCGGTGCGCAACCTCGTGCAGGATATTACCGAGTTTTTGAACATGGACGATGTGAGGTTCACAGCCGGATGCAGGCACGCCAAGTGGGCAGCCATGCATATGGCATGCGAGCCCGGAGACTCCATTGTAGTGGACTCGCTGGCTCATTATACTTCATACCTCGCTGCCGAAGCCAATCGTCTGAATGTGTTCGAGGTGCCCCATAGCGGGTATCCCGAGTTCAGGATAGAGCCTGAATGGTATGCGGCCAAGTTCGAGGAAGTGGAGAAAAAGACCGGGGCTCTACCGACCATGGCCGTATTGACACATGTGGATTACCGCTACGGTAACGTGGCAGATGCCGCAGGTGTGGGTAAGATATGCAAGGAATACGGTGTACCATTCCTGCTGAACACAGCCTATTCCTCAGGCATCATGCCCGTGGACGGCAAGCGGCTGGGCGTGGATTTTTTGTGCGGTTCAGGTCACAAGAGCTGGGCGGCTTCGGCCCCCATCGGTATCCTGGCCACTACCTATGAATGGAGCCAGCAGATATTTGATAAATCCAGCATCAGGGGCGAATGGAGCGGGCGCGGATTTACCAAAAAAGAAGTTGCCCTGTTCGGTTGCTCACCAGTTTTCGGTGCACCCTTAATCACGCTAATGGCATCATTCCCGGCCGTGGTCGAACGGGTCAAGCACTGGGATGAGGAAGTTGATAAGGCACGCTATCTGGCACAGCAGCTTGAGAGGATAGAAGGCTTCCACCTGATGGGAGTCAGGCCCACAGAGCATACTCTGATGAATTTCGAGACCCTGCCGCTACATGAGGTGGCCAGTGAACATAAGAAACGGGGTTATTTCCTGTACCATGAGTTGAAGAAGCGCAAGATCATGGGATTGCATCCGGGTATGAGCAAGAATTTCAAAATAAACACATACGGGCTCAGCCGCGAACAGATAGAATACGTGGGCCGTGCATTCATAGACATCGCAAAAGAGAACAATATACCTGTTGAAGAGGAGCAAAAAACATGAAATATGCCGAAATATCCAGTCGTTTCAGGCGGTTCTTTGAACTGCCGGCATCTCCTGTGGCAGTGAAGATTAACAGTGACAAATCACCTGATGAGCTAACCCCCAGGCGTTATTGTGAGATGGTGCGGCTTAGTGCTGCTCATGGGGACACGTTCACATTTACAGTGGATGACCTATCATGTGCCAGTGCAGAACTGGCGCTGGGATTCGAGGAACCCAAATACGGAGAGGTATATCCGAGAATCAAACCTGCCAATACCAAACAGGTAACTCTGGCACCCCTCGAGAAAGCTGACTTCGAGCCTGATGCAGTTATTGTTATCGGGAACCCACAGAAGATTATGCGTATGGCAACAACCCTGGCCAAGATACACGGTAAGGAAGTGACTTCCAAATTCAAGGGCGAGTTTGCCGTATGCGGTGAATGTACTGCGATTCCTGTAATGGAAAATACTGTCAATCTTTCCTTATTGTGCGCCGGAGCCAGGATGTTTGGCGGATACGAAAAGGACGAGATTGCAGTAGGATTCCCTATAGAGGAATTCGAAACTCTGGCCGAAGGACTGACCAGACAGGAAATCACTGCGGCACTGTGCGGTTGTTTGATGGATGACCTGCCGGTCAAGGTGATTGATACTATACTGGGAGCGGGTTTTATCAAGGGTACGGACCATTTTTCTGGCCGGTTTGGCGAGGAGATTGTCAGGCTGTTCACTCCTAAGGATGAGAAGGGCAAAATCACTTCACTTAC
>DAOWEE010000322.1 GCA_030638625.1 Methanosarcinales archaeon | reverse complement strand
TTCCAGCCCTTGTTGAACAGCAAGTTCGGGTCAAGCGCCGCCGTGGTCAGTGCGGCCTGGCTGGTTGGCAGGGTCAAGATACGCTCAAACCGGGGCGCTGAGGGGGAGAGATTGGGGTATATCAGGGACGGGTTCCAACTTTTGGTAACTGCATTGGCTGAATCAATAGAACAAAAGGGCGGCCGTATAATTACCGGCAATGGGGCTGAGCAGATATTGCAGGAAGGGGGGCGGGTTTCAGGTGTTAAATTATCCGCTGGCACTTTATCGTGCGATGCAGTAATATCTACTGTACCTCCAATGACACTGGCTTCCATGGTCGCACCGGATGCACTTGATATTGACCCCACAGCCATCCATTACCAGGGTACGTGCTGTGCCCTGCTTGGTATGTCAAAGCCCTTGATGACAGATGGTACTTACTGGCTGAACGTCAAGGCCGATGTGCCGTTCGGGGCACTTATCGAGCATACCAATTTCATGCCCATGTCAGATTATGGAGGGGAGCACCTGCTCTATATTGCTTCATACTTCCAGGACCGTGAGGACCCACTGTATGCACTGAGCGAGGATGAAGTGATGAAAATGTTCCTGGATGGACTTGAGAGGATGTATCCTGAGTTTGACCGCTCTGCTGTAAATTGGTGGGAACTGGGCCGGGATGCCCAGACTGCGCCGGTATATGAGACCGGGTATGCAGGCAGGATATTACCTTATAAGACTAATATTGAGGGGCTGTACCTTGCAGGCATGTTCTCTGAGGCCAATTATCCTGAGCGCAGCATGAACGGGTCCATTAAGGCCGGGTATGAGGCTGCGGATGCTGTAAAGCTGGATGACTGAGAGCCTCCTGAGGCGAAATACTGATTTAATACGAATAACGTGTCCGATGTTTTGTAAGTTGGAAATTATTATGTAATCTTAACACATCTTGCATTGCATATGGATAATGACACTGAACAACTCATAAAAAAATATGCTCTCCAGAATGCTGTTAAGTACGGCAAGGCACCCCAGGTTGGTGCTGTTATGGGGAAACTCATGGGAGAGCATCCTGAACTGAGGCAGAAGGCAAAGGAAATATCGCCGCTGATTGGTACATTTTTGAAGGAGATCGCATCTGGAACACCTGAAGAATGGCAAGCCGAACTTGAACAGGTTGCACCCGAACTTATCGAGGAACTCTCTCAGCGAAAGGAGCCTGACAAGGGCCTGAAGGAACTGCCCGGTGTCGAGGGCGGTGTGGTTATGAGGTTCGCGCCCAACCCCAACGGGCCGCCCACTCTTGGCAGTACCCGCGGTATCGTGGTAAACAGCGAGTATGTGAAGAAATACGGCGGAAAATTCATAATACGGTTCGATGACACCGACCCTGTGACCAAGCGACCCATGCTGGAAGCTTATGACTGGTACCTGGAAGATTGCAAGTGGCTGGATGCCGAACCTGATGAAGTGGTCATGGCATCGGACAGGCTGCCTATTTATTACGAATATGCTGAAACGCTCATCAAGGGCGGGCATGCTTACGTGTGCACCTGTACCCAGGCTGAGTTCAAGCAGTTGAAGGATGCAAAGCAGGCATGCCCACACAGGGATACGGCGCCTGAGGAACACCTGCGTGAGTGGGGGCGTATGCTGGCCGGAGAATATGAGGAGCGTACGGTAGTGCTGCGCATCAAGACCGATATTAAGCACAAGGACCCTGCACTGCGTGATTGGGGTGCCTTCCGGGTAGTCAAGACACCGCACCCCAGACCTGAAGTGGGTAACAAGTACGTGGTCTGGCCGCTCCTGGATTTTGAAGGGGCGATTGAAGACCACCTGCTGGGTATGACCCATATCATCAGGGGCAAGGACCTGATGGACAGCGAGCGGCGGCAGAAATATGTTTACGATTACCTTGGCTGGACCTATCCCCGCACCTCCCACTGGGGCAGGGTGAAGATGCACGATTTTGGCAAGTTCAGTACCAGCGGCCTGAGAGAAGCCATTGAGTCCGGCGAATATTCTGGCTGGGATGACCCAAGGCTGCCCACCTTGCGGGCACTGCGCCGCCGTGGTATTCGGCCGGATGCGCTGCGTAAGTTCTTCATAGACATGGGTGTGGGTGAGACCGATGTGAGTTTGAGCCTGGATAACCTGTATGCTGAGAACCGTAAGTTGATTGATGCTGACGCTAATCGGTATTTCTTTGTGTGGGAGCCGGTGAAACTTGAGATATCAGGTGCAGAATCTACTGTTGTGAAACCGTCGATGCACCCGACTGTGGACAGGGGCGTAAGGGAGATTGCGGTGGAGCAGAGTGTGATGGTGTGCAGCCAGGATATCAGGGGTGCAAAACCTGGCGACCTGTTCAGGTTGAAGGACTTGTATAATATCAGGATTACTGGCGAGGGTACGGCTGAGTTTGCAGGACATGATATTGAAACTATTAAGAAGGGCGGCGGGCGTATTATACATTGGTCGCCTGTGGACGGCATACCTGTGAAGGTGCTGACGCCTGATGGTGAGGTTGAAGGGATTGGCGAGGCTGGTATTGCTGCTGAGGTGGATAAAGTGGTGCAGTTTGAGCGGTATGGGTATGTGAGGATTGATGGGGCTGATGGGGGTGTTGTGGGTTATTTTACGCACAAGTAATTTGAGGATGCTGACTGCTTTGCTTATTGTTCTATAATTCGACCCTTTTAGAACGAAACATGTTTAATCCGCATCCCCTTTCCAATTATACTGGATAATGGTCGGGCACCCTGTATGAGTAAATCAAAAGGGGCGGCAGAAATCACATCCATAGTCGTCATCCTGTTTCTCATTCCTGATTATCCAAACCCAGGCAACATGAATCAACACGGCTGGCTGCCACCATGCCGCCCGTGCGGGCTGCGGTGGCAGTGTCAGTTGAATGGCAACACCAACACTCAAGCACCAGTGCAGTGGAGGACAGGCCCCATATCCAAATTGTTCACGATGTATTGAGCCTTTCCAGTTAACATAATGGAAGTTGGTTGCAAAGTTCTCACCTTAATGAAATTATGAGGTAACCTATTGCATAGTATTAATATTGATTAATTTAGTTTCTATAACAGGAGGCAAGATAATGCCAGCTAATATAGTTAATTATAAAAGAAAAGCAATTGAAAAGTTGGATGTCTTATCACCTGATAGATTAAAAGTAGTTCTCGATTTCATCGAATATCTTGAACAAAAAGAAGAAATTGATGCTACCCTTGAGATTCTTGCTGATGAAGAGTCAATGCGAAATATTAGAACTGCTGATATGGCATGGGAAGGGGGAAAAATACAGGAATTCACTTCATGGAACAAATTGAAACGCCATGTATGAAATTCTTCTTCACGATCAAGTTGTTAAATTCTATAACAAACTCGATGATAAAAATGTAGCGAGAATTAATCGTGCAATTGAAACATTACTGGAAAAACCTGCTTCCGGTAAGAACATTAAAATGTTAAAAGGGGAATTGAAGGGCAAGTTTCGTTTGCGCGTTGGGAAGTATAGAATAGTCTATAGAATCGAGAGTGGTAAAAATACAGTGATTATTGAAGATATCGGAGTTCGTGGAAAGGTCTATTGACTTTTTTTTACTAATCAACGTACGCTTTAGCGCGGGACATTCCACTATTATTAAAATCCGATCAACGTCCAGCGCATATGCCTCCGCATCCAGGCACCAGCACAGTAGGGGCGGCGGGAGAGATGGGAGCAGAGATTGAGTAATAATTAGCAGCGAACTCAAAAGTCGGTCGCGAACTCGTGCGAACTCTGAGTTTGTATCGGTTAGTAGCATTGTTACAATCATATTGGTCTAATTAAATAACTATAAAATTATATTTCGCCGAAAGGCCGCACCCATACAAACACAAAATCATCCACTCAAAACGGACCACCCAGATTAATAGAAAAGCGCCTGTCAGCCCTAAATCCGTGTAAATCCATGTCTGAAAAATAACTGGAAAATGCTAATTGTCAGCAAAGCATTATAGGAAATAATTTATCAAACCTATGCATTAAATGAAGATAGTCATCACAAACCATGAGGTTTTTTTAGATTTATCTATATGAGATGAAGCAACTATTGAATACAAAATATATGGAGATGTGCTGCGATATGAAGAATGTTGAAATGACACAAGAGGGAGACATATTAACTATTAAAGTTGATTTGTCGAAAGAATTCGGGCCATCGTCTTCTGGCAAAACTATTATTATTGCCTCGACTGAGGGTAATCAATCAATTCCTGATAAGGAAGATATCAAAATCGGATTGAATGTTTATAGGAAGAAATAGTCTGATAAATGGAAACCAATTTCAAACCTGAGTTAAATTGTTAAAAATTGTGGTTCATTATGACTACCGATTTGACATTCATAACAAACGAAGAAAATAATAAGTTGGTAGATTTGCTGTCCTTATTAAAGAATCCTAATATTTTGATTCTCTGGTTGGATATTTTTATACAATTGAAGTGGCAAATGGGGCATCTAAATTCATTGAATGGATTGCATCTGGGTAAAGATTGTCAAGGGGGACCATATGACTGACTGGGAGTTAATCCTTACAATGGTTGGCGAAAAAGCAACAACAGATATCACAATATCAAAAGATTCGCAGGGATTTAATGAATGCAAAGATTCAGCTCTTGAAGGTGGTACTATCGCAAAGAATACACGGAAAGAAATAGAGCAAAAAACAGGAAAAACCATTGTTTCAAATGAGAATTACATTCATTTGACTGAAAACAAATCAAGAAAACGAATTAAAGATTAATCAATCGTAATCATAACTGGAAAACGATATTAACGGCT
>DAOWEE010000158.1 GCA_030638625.1 Methanosarcinales archaeon | reverse complement strand
GAAATAATGGTATGTCTGCAATGGATATATTTTGATTGTATGAAGGAGGAAATTTATGGAAAGCTTTTAACCGATTACAAAAAGTATATACGTAGTTTCATAATTATAATAATCGATCTCAGAATGCAGGAAATATGAAAACTATTCGCATCTTTATCAGCAGTGTGCAAAAAGAGTTTGCACAGGCACGGTCGATATGCTTGAACGCTGCCGGATGGCAGGAATGCGGCAACCCGAATTCCGTATAGATGCGGGTTTTTTCATCCTGACTATTTGGCGTAAAATTTTAGACACAGTGGTTCAACCGAAGCATGAGCCAGAGTCACGGCTAGAGTCACGGCTAGAGTCACGGCTAGAGTCACTTCTTTCAGCAAAGATTCTTATCATCTTAAAAGACGGTGAACAGGGCAAGTCTGGATTGGCATTTGAACTCGGGCATAAAACAGTGTCAGGGGAACTTCATAAACAAGTCAGGAGACTTGTGGGGCTTGACATCATCGAAATGACCATTCCCGAAAAGCCAAATAGTCGCCTGCAGAAATACCGATTGACTGAAAAAGGGCAAAACCTTCTGACAAAACAAAAAAATGAGACTCTGGATAATGAATAGTCAATAAAATCAATCTATGAAAAACATGCTTTAGACGATCTGGAAACTACACTGGATTTTGGAGTAAAAATACGTATATCTCTGCTTCAGGAATGACAATGGCACTCAAGAAAACCCCTCGAATTTCGGCTTTTCTACCTGAACCCTTATTCTTCAAGCCATCATCCCTCTCTTCAGATATTCCCCAATTGCATAAACATTATGTCACTGTAGATATAATATAATTCACCGTTACGGAACAGCTACAAAGGTGAGAATAAATGAGTCTTGAAGATATTTTAAAAGCAACATTCAAAGGGGAGACCACAGAAGTGGGCTGGTATCTGGCAATGTCCAAGATAGCAGAAGAAGAAGGACTGCCAGATGTGGCAACCTACCTGCGCCAGATAGCCATGGACGAGGCATGGCATGCAGCAGAAGTGGCCAAGATACTGGGCATGGTCAAGGACACCAAATCCAACCTTACCATGATGCTGGAAGGCGAAACCATGGCAGAAGTGGAAAAGGCAGAGGCTGCCGAGATCGCCCGCAAGGAGGGGAACAACGAGGCAAGACTGTTCTTTGAACGCGCTTCACAGGACGAGGCCAGGCACAAAGCCGGTCTGAAAGGTATCGTGGATAGACTTTAACGTCTATCCCATACATTTCTTTTTTTTTACAGCAGAGCCAGCCCCAGGAAGTTGGCAATACCACCCACCAATATAGACAGCACAATAGTAAATCCTGAGATGAGCACCATATCACGCCATCCCAGTTCCTTACCAATCACAGCTATGGTGGCGGCGCAGGGAACATAGATAGTAGCCACCAGTGCGAAGACGTAAATCTGCAAGGGCGACATCACATCAATGAACATCGCCGTACCTGCCAGCACAGCCAGTATCTCAAGCGCCATCTCCTTACGCAGAATCCCGAAGATGAATGCTGTGGCAGCGTATGCCGGCAGTCCCAGGAACCCTACAAATACAGGTCTTGAAATATCCTCGAAAAATGCCAGCATGCCCAGGCTATCCACCACGCCAAGGAAACTGCTGCCCACAATCAGTATGGGGAAAGCCACATAGACAAAACCCTTCATCCTGAACCAGGTCTTTTTCACTATCACCTGAAAATCAGGGTACCGCAGGGGTGGCATCTCCATAATAAAGCCCATCTGCTCACCCGGCAATCCCTTACCCAGCATCCAACCAGTCAGGAGTATGATAACCAGTTCAATGAAATAGATGGACATAGCAGCCCAGAATCCCACAAATGCACCAACAAGCCCCATGATAATCACAGTCCGTGCAGAACATGGCGTCAGGGCTATCATCGCTATGGTTATGACGCGCTCCCTGTGGGTGTTCAGGGTACGGGCCGCCATGATGGCAGGGACATTGCACCCGTATCCAAGCAGCATGGGGATAATGGCACGGCCGTGCAGCCCCAACTTGTGCATGTACCTATCCAGCAAAAATGCCGCCCTTGGCAGGTATCCCGTATCTTCCATCAAAGACAGGAAGATATAGAACGTACCGATAAAAGGTATCACAATGGCAAGACCAGCCTCTACGCCCAACAGTCCGAATATTATCGCACTAACAACCAGGGGGTGCATGCCGCTCAGTGCAGTTGATACCGGAATTATCAGGTATGTTTCAAAAACGTCTATGATCAGTGTCTCCAGATATCCGCCCACCTTGAACACAATATAGAACATTATCAGCATCAATACCGTAAATATGGGAAGCCCCCAACGGCTGGAAGTCAGTACCCCATCCACCGTTTCAATCAATTGCCTGGGCACGGTATGCTTTCTCTGTGCGGTCTGCTCAATAGCACCCGCTTCACCATAGCGGTCCTTTGTGATGGTATCTTTGATAGGCTGGCCATGGCTCTCCTCAATTAAAGGTGGTATTGTGGCCGCTTCCAGTACCTGTTCGGGATATTCGCAAGAACCCTCAATGAAGTCACGGTCTCCTTCAAGTGCCCTGATACAGATACCGCGGCTGACGTCAGGCATTTTGTCCCGCATATTTTTGATGGCCAGTTCCACATGGTCATCATATCTCACCCTGCGCCGTTGTCGCCGTTTGCACCTACCGAAATGCAAATCAACAGGGGGGGGGCGTATCACCTCGATTGCACTGTGCAGGGCAGTATCAATCCCCTTACCGCGAATCGCTATGGTAGGAATAACCGGCACGCCCAGTTCTGCTTCCAATGCATCCGCGTCGATTTTTATACCCATCTGCTCAGCCGCATCTACCTGGTTCAATGCCACCACCATAGGTATATTCATCTCAAGCAGCTGCAATGTCAGGTTAAGGTTCCTGGCAAGCCTGGTGGCATCAATAATGTTAATAATCACACCGGGCCGTTCACGGATAAGGAATTGCATGGCTGCCCGTTCATCTTCGGTGCCTGCAGATAATGAGTATATGCCAGGCAAGTCCACAATGTTAATGGACTCATCTTCATGCTTCAAGGTGCCCCTGGTTAAATCTACAGTGGTCCCCGGATAGTTAGACACTTCCACACCCACACCGGTAAGCCTGGAGAAGAATGCGCTTTTGCCCACGTTTGGATTGCCCACAAGTGCAATGGTCATAGGAGCACAGGATGTGGATTTATTATTTACGTCACAGCACGACTTCAATTATTATTCACATCCACTAGGCTTTGCACCATTATTTTACTGGCAATATCTTTCCCAACTGCCACTTCAGTGCCCATGGTTGTAATGGATAGGGTGCCTTGTCTCTGTTTTCTTTTCACCTGTATCTCCTGGTCGGGTATCAGGCCTATGGACGACAGCCTGTCTTTAATCTCCCTTGTCAGGGATATAACCTTTATAGTGCCGCGTTCGCCCTCCTTTAATTCAGACAGCGGGATGTAATCACGGTATGATGCGCCAGGCGGCTCAGTGGGACAACATTCACCCTGGCCAATGGGGTTGCCGTCCGGGCAGACCTCTGGGTGTCCCATAAAGGCACACATCTTCTCAAGAGTGGAGTCAGAGATGGAATGTTCCATTTCACAGGCTTCCTTATGGGCAATTTTTGGGTCTGCACCCAGTACATCCACAAGGAAGGTTTCGAGTAATTGATGGCGGCGTTTAATCCTTAGCGCTTCTGTGAGCCCTTTATCGGTCAGGGTCACGCCATGGTAGGGAGTATATTCAATGTAGCCTGACTCTGACAGTTTTTGAACCATTTCAGTAACGCTGGGTGATGAAAGGTTCAGTTCTTCGGCTATCTGGCTGGTGCGGGCTGGACCCGCATTCTTTTTTGTTATGTACAATATGGTTTCAAGGTATTCTTCAAAACGTTCGTTAGGCATTATATTTTCACTTCGTATGCCCATATTTAGGTTTGCCTAATTATATAGTTTTGGAATCGTAACTCTTATTATTGATGGTTACACTCTTGCAGTAGGTTTACATTCAGCAGTAGCCAGCAGTTTTTGACAATGGATAATACATCCACGTTAACGTGTCGAAATTGAAATAATAACACGGAATACACAGGTAATGGATATGAAGGAACTGATAACCGCAAATAAAGATGAACTGGTCAAAGCATTGTGGGAGTCCAATCCATTCATTCATAATATTCTCAAGAGAAGTAATGACCTGCATGATACCAGGGATAAATTGTCCCGTTATTTAAGTAATGTTGATGCAGCTCTTTTCAGTGTATATTCCAACCGGCATTTCAAAAACATGAACATCCTTGAAAAAAAGAATGCGAGGGACTGCATCAGGGTGTTAAAAACCATAATAAGGACTGAAAATGAAAAACAGGTCCGTTTCTCTGCCCTGAAAATGTTGTCCAGATTGGCAAAAGAGAACAAGTTACCCAGGAATGTAAGTAAAGGTTTCATCTTTGAGTTCATCTTCCTGTTTCAGGGTATTAACGGAAATTCAGGACTATATTCAGCCAAGGAAGTACCCTCGTTTCTGATGCTGAAAGGAAAGGATGCGGCACTTGAGCGTATGAAGTACCTTGATGATTATGCAGGTCGGATGGAGCCGTTCTTTGAGAAATACCGCACCGGTCTGGAAACTGACCTGGTAAATGATAGATCAAGGTTAAAGGAACGTATCCTGAAACATTTTGGAGCAGACGAAGAGGACTGGACCGATTATCACTGGCACCTGAAACATATAATCTCGGATATAGGGACCTTGCAGGCTGTAGTAAAACTTAACAAATCTGAACTGAAAGGTCTTAAGCTGGCCGATAAGTATCATATTCCATTCCAGATAACACCTTATTATCTGTCCTTGTTCGATAGTGAAAACCTCAAACAATTTGACCATTCCATAAGGGCACAGGTGCTTCCCAGTGCGAATTATTGTACGAATTTCTATGAAAGCAAACAAATGGGAATCAGCATGGATTTCATGGAAGAGGAATCGACCAGCCCCATTGAAGGCATCACGCGAAGATATCCCAG
>DAOWEE010000157.1 GCA_030638625.1 Methanosarcinales archaeon | reverse complement strand
TGCAAGGATATACAGTGTCCTTCGCAGTTGAAGATAGATGCGGCTCCTGACAAGGCGGCTGTGGATGTTGTGAGGACGCAGGAATGCCAGAAGTGCATGGCTCATGCTTTCCACAAATGGTTGCTGGACAGGGACTTCCAGGTAGCTGTTATCGAAGAATAGGGTAGGCGCACCTGTTATTTAGATGCAGTTAGGCAGACATTTACGATTTTATGTTTTGCTATCCTGTAAACCAACATCTTTTTTATATATCGGCCAGATAGATTTACATATTGTTTTCCTGTTATCGGCAATCTATGACAGGAATAGAATTTGAGGGAGTGGATATGGATGATTAGAGGGAGGAACAACGAAATAGATGTGGTAAGTGCGGGTTCAGTTATCATGATAATCGGGCTGCTGTTTATTCTCATGGCCTCGGGATTATCTGATTTTTCCTATGCACCCAGGGATACTGTGGGTTATGATGACAAGATGACAAGAATCCCTGATTATATTGCACCGTCCGGGTTCAATGTTGTGGGTTTACTGTTTATTGTTATAGGTGGGGCGGTCTTCCTGAAAAATTTCGTAAATATGAAGATTGATGTATTCATTGAGAGGCGGAATGAAAAGTCATAGGAAAACAAACGAAACGCGCTTGTTGAAATCTTTAACCAGCATTTCCTTGTTGCGTACATAGTTACCCTTTTCAATGTAACTTTTATGTGGTGGATGAAATTAAACCCGAAATTGATAAAATGGTCTTTTTGTCCTGTAAATCGTTTTTGTTGATATGCTGAACTCTGCCACATAATTACTATTTAATAGCATGCATAAAAATAATTTTGTATCTGGATTTAAATCCACATCCCAGTAACAAAACCAAAATTGTAGTAAACCCAACTACTAATTTTTCCGCCCCAGATACACCCACTGGTCATATATCCCGTTCTCATCTGTATTATCAATGACCTCGCCCACAGCACCCAGGCCGTCCAGCACCTCTTTCAGGATATCCATCTCTTCACGCTTGTTCACAGTAAACAGCAATGTCCCGCCCGGCTTAATAACCTTAAGGGACTCACTCATCATGGCAGCCCATATATCCTTATTAAAACTATAAATGGTACCAAGCATGAAACCAATAACAGCATCAAATGATCCACCATCAAAGAAATCAGTCAACCGTGTAGCATCCATCACAATGGTACGCTCAGGTTTCAAAACCCTATGCTCCAGCCCCTGACAAACTTGGCACCGGTCATAATCAGTTGTCAGCGGAGAAATACCCAGTTTTTCCAGCGACAAAGTCGCCATACCATTACCACAGCATATCTCCAGCACCCTGCCCGAAACATCGAACCTGTCACCCAGCTTCCTGAACAACTCATCCAACCGCTGTACCCTGATATCCAGATAAACCATTTCATAGGTTTCATTGGGTTTAACACAGCCGTCACATAACTGCCTCTCTACCAGGGCAATGGAAAAATACTCCCTTAAGGCCACTTCCAGTTCCTGCGATGATATCACATTTGAAATAACATCACCAGCAGACTGCAACAGATTTGACGCCAGAGTATCAAACTGTCCAGCAGCCGCAGACTTAATTCCAGCCCTGGGCACTACATTGATGAATACAGCCCAGAAGGATGGATAATCCTCAGTCCCAGGATTATTGATTGCCAGGCAGATAGTATCCCCTGACTCATCCCGCATGGCCCTGACCTCACCGTCAACTCCACCGGACTCTGTAATCTGTTCCATGAACCCAAGAGTCTGGTACAGGTCGTTCAGGCTGCTGTAACCTTCTTCAGGTAGGAACAGGTTCTCATCATCTTTTAGTCCCAGAACCTGGTGAAGCAGCAAAACATTCAACCCTAAAAAAAAGAAACCCAATGCTATTTATTAATCATCGGGCTCATCGAACTTATAACTGTCATCCCCCATCATGGCAGCTGCAATGGAATCAATGCCATCGATCCACTCAGCTACCAGGCCATATGGCATCTCTGATATTATATCTTCGGGAAGTTCAGCCCCTGCGAGCACGCTTGCCCCGATGGTTGCAATAGAACCTATAGCAGCTCCGGGGTCATTAGCTTCCTCTGCCTCCAATGCACTTTTGATGAGGGGTGTAAGGTCAGCTGACTTGTCATAAGCACCGTCAAAGTAACATTCACAGGAAGCAAAAACACCAATCAACGATGTTTGCAGTGAATCGAGCATCAGGTCAATTGACTCACTGATGGAATCCAGGGGGTTCAATACAATGTTCTTGACTTCATTCAATGCATCGAATGCCCCGTCTACCGTGAGTTCATCACTATCGAATTTGGAAATTAGCTTGAGACATGCCAGTATAATGTCATCTTCCATATTAACGAATATTTGACCGGAATCTTTAGGGTCTTCGTCCTCTTTGAGTTCAAAACCACTCTCTTTAACCTGTTCCACCCAGTTATTCCATCTTTCTTCGGAATAGAACGGGAAATGTATTGTAGATGCTGGACTGGCTTTTGATTCCTTCTTGGCTTTTGCTTTTTTCTTTGCCATTGTTCTATTGCTCCTGCTATTTTGTTAATCCACCTGTTGATAATTATACTTTGCGACTCTATTCTTCACCATGCTGATTTTGATATACTTTTCTTTAACTTCAGACCCATATATAACCCGAACACCAAACCAGACAGGTGTGCAGCATGGGCTATCATGTCATTGGACCCAATCATCAGTATATCTATGACTGCAAAAAGTACCAGTGCCTGGGCGATTTTCATAGGGAGGAAATAGACATATACCCGGATATCCGGCTCAAGCAGTGCAAGACATGCAAATATACCATATATCGCCCCGCTTGCACCCAGCACGGGTGAACCTGAAAAAACCATGTGTCCCAGTGCTGATAAGAGTCCGGCCCCGAAATACACGGTAAGGAACTTGTAGCTTCCTATTTTCCGCTCAAGGATGGGGCCGAAAAAGAACAGTACCAGCATGTTGAAGAACAGGTGACCACCACTCCCATGCAGGAACATATAGGTAAATACGGTCCAGGGGCGAACGGCAGCCAGTTGGGGTACTAACAGGAACAGACCGGTAAATGCTGAAAGTAAATTTTGTAAAAAGAATACCGCAACGCATACCATTATAATATACAGCGAGTAGTTCCTTGATACCGGGATGGCATAGGGTGACCTGCTACGGCTGCCCAGTCCTGGAATACCCATACTTCGCTTACTTACAGGCTCGGAAACGGGCTGGTACATGATTTTACCACTGTCCCTGACCTGTGTTTTGAGTATTTCCAGCCCGGTACAGTCATGGTTCTCAGGCAGGCGGTGTTCTGAGCAGTATGTCCAGCCGCAAAATTTGCACTTATAGGGCAGCATCTCCT
>DAOWEE010000221.1 GCA_030638625.1 Methanosarcinales archaeon | reverse complement strand
GACTGCTACCAGCCCGCCTGTACTGCCCGTGTTTATCATCCTTATACTGAATGGGAGCAGCCGCATCAATGCCTCTAGCCCCAGGCAGTGGCTACCGATAAAGAGAATGTCTGGTGCCTTTACATCACCTATCAAGGTTACTTCAACCTCGTCACCTGCAGTATGCATTTCCACCTGTGGTTCTATCTCAATAAAGCCGTCAGCACCGGCCAGCGTGGTTATGGCACCAGAACCCTTATCGACAGGGTATGCCATTCCCCGGACAAGTCCCACAGGCAGGAGCTGTCGCCGACCCGCTGAGTGAAAATCCACTGTTAGGTGTGCCGTAACCTTTGACTTTGAATCCGGCACTCCCAGAGTGCTGCGGATAAGGGATGCGGTAAATTCATTAAAGATGGTAAGGGCGGAGGTGGGATACCCGGGCAGACCGAAAACAGGTGTACCGTCTATCATGCCAATAATTACCGGCTTTCCAGGCTTAATGTCGATACCATGGAGCAGTAATTCACCCTGCTCTGCAATGATATGGTACATCACATCACCCACACCTGCAGAAGTGCTGCCCGAAGTGAGCACTAGATGGCATTCCTTCACGGCCCGGGCAAGTATCATTTCCATGTCAGGGCGGTGGTCTTTGACAATGCCGTAATGTTTTGCTCTGCCGCCGCATTCAGTAACTGCTGTGCCCAGTGAGTAAGAATTAATGTCATATACCGTGCCTGTTGTCAATTTCGCACCTGGTTCAACAAGTTCGCTGCCAGTTGATATGATGCCTACAATCAGGTCTTTTACAGGTATTTGCTCCACACCAATGGCAGCCAGCACGCCGATCTCCCTTGAGGTTAACCGGGTACCTGCTTCCAGTACCCTTTCGCCCACCATGATGTCTGAACCTGCATGAATAACGTTCTCATTGACAGATACGGGGCGCATGATGTCGATGTTCCCTTCGTCCTGCCTGGTGTATTCTACCATAACAACAGCATCAGCACCAGCTGGCATCATGGCTCCGGTGGATATTTCCACGGCTGTACCGTCAACCACTGTGACCTCTGGAACGTAGCCTGTTTCGACCTTACCAGCCAGTTCAAGTTTTACTGCTCTGTCCTCCCGTGCAGGATAAGTATCCTTAGCACGTACGGCATAGCCATCCATTGAAGCACGGTCAAATCCTGGCACGTCCACACTGGCAATAATGTCACTGGCCAGTACACGTCCTCTGACCTGATTCAGTTTTAATTCAATAATATCTGGCTGCAAGGGTATCTGGCTGATGATACGCCTGGCATCCTGTGATGAAGTAAGTTCCCTGAACTCTTTCCTGTCCATCTTAAAACCCTGGAGTACCTATACAGCCAGTACACATAAAACTATATGAAAAGTAGTGGGAATTGTCTCATTAATACTCCCACTTCTGTGTAAACCTGCTGTTGAATTTGCAGGATTTCAGATTGGCGTTAACATGAACTGTGAGTTATGGCATCGGCAGGGCATGAGTCCACACACAGGCAGCATTCCGTGCACTCTTCTATATTTGGTGCTGTTGCTTTATCATTCACCAGTTCAAATACTTCTACTGGACATACATCCACACATTCGGCAGCGCCAACGCATTTATCAAGGTCTATCTCGATAGTGATACCGTTAGCTTCGTATTTCTTTATGGCCATAATATTCATACCTCCATTACAACATCAATAATAACCCGAAAGGTTTTACTCCGTAAAAATAGATTAAACTACTTCTTATATATGATTTACTAAAAGTGAACATTATTCCTTCTTTTTGAAGAGCAGCCACTGTTCTTTAGCGCTCCTGCCCATGGTATTGATAGGACCTTACACGCCAGTCAGCTGCTCCGCTTCATCTGGTGTTCTTCCTGGCTTATTATACTCCCTTCCTCGGACAAAGATGCTCAAGCATGCAAATATCATGTTTCGGCTTGCGGGCACTACACACATTGCGCCCGTGCAGTATGAGCCTCATGGACAGGTCGTTCCACTCTTCCTTAGGGGAGAGTTCCATCAGGTCCTGCTCTATCTTATTGGGGTCGGTATGTTCTGTTAATCCCAACCTGAAGGATACCCGTTTCACATGAGTATCAACAGCAATGCCTTCAGTAATGCCGTATGCACTGGACAGTACGACATTGGCAGTCTTGCGGGCAACTCCTGGTAAGGTAATGAGTTCCTCCATGCTGTTGGGAACTTCACCTTCAAATTCATTCAGCAGGATATTGCTGCCGTTTAGAATATTCTTTGCCTTTTGCCTGTAAAATCCTGTGGATTTGACATCCTGCTCCAGTTCGGTAATGTCGGCACCGGCAATATCTTCCAGATTTGGGTATTTCCTGAAAAGTTTTTCCGTCACCATATTCACCCTTTTGTCAGTACACTGGGCAGAAAGGATGGTAGAGATTAGTAATTGCCAGGGTGCATTATAATTCAATGCAGTTCTGGAGATTGGATATTCTGCCTTGAGCAGCCTGATTATCTCCAGCACCCGGTCTTGCTGTTTCATATCATTCAAGATGTGCAATGTAGCGCTCAGCTGACACCGCAGCCTGTGCACCATCAGCCACAGCTGTAGCTACCTGGCGCAGCAGCGTGGTGCGGCAGTCCCCTGCTGCAAAGATGCCGGAGACAGAAGTGGACAGGTCGGCGCCCGTAATAAGGAAACCACTCTCATCCTTGTCGGCGTCGATAAAATCAGTACCAGGTTCAATACCCACATACATGAACACGCCCCCGACCTGTATCTCTGTGGTCTCTTCGGTGAGCTTGTTCTTAACGACAACTTTTTCAACAGTATCAGTACCTTCGATGGACTGCAGGTTGGAGTTCCAGACAAACTCTATCTTCGGGTTTTTAAAGGCCCTTTCCTGATTAATCTTTTCAGCCCTCAGTTCATCCCTGCGATGGATGACATATACCTTATTGACCATTTTGGTCAGGAAGATAGCTTCAACAATGGCGCTATCGCCGCCGCCTACCAGTGCCACGTCCTTGCCTGTGAAGAAGAATCCATCACATGTAGCGCAGGTGGATACACCTTTGCCTGTGAATTTTGCTTCACCGGGCACGCCCAGTTTCTTGGGATTGGTGCCTGTGGCTATAATTACGGTTTTGGTCTCGAACTCACCATCAGAGGTCACAACTGTCTTAACATCTCCTCCGTTCTTGACCTCCAGAACATCGGCAAACTTTATATCCAGATCGAATTTCTTCACATGCTCTTCCATCTTCTGCATCAGGTCCATACCGCTGACCTCAGGGAAGCCGGGGTAGTTCTCAATCAGATGGGTTTTCATTATCTGTCCGCCCACTCCTAGTTTTTCAATAAGCAGGGTATTCATCATTGCGCGTTTGGCATATATGCCTGCTGAGAGTCCTGCAGGACCTCCACCGATTATGATTATGTCATATACCATAGTAAAACAT
>DAOWEE010000053.1 GCA_030638625.1 Methanosarcinales archaeon | reverse complement strand
TGGATTAATCCGGCTATTCGGCTGCATCAACAAATCCTCGGCACTATCCTGCCCGTAGGTGCCGGCAATATGCGCCTCCCAAGCATGGTCTGAAGTATTACCCTGTGCCCGGTATCATCCACCACCTCGCCGATGATGGCCGCATCCGGGTTGAACTGTTGCAAAGTATCCACAACCGTACCCGCATGTTCCTGTGTAGCAAAGCAAACAAACCTGCCCTCACATGCCAGTTCATAGAGATTAAGCCCGAGCATTTCCGTAACATTCCTGACTTCCTGTTTTGCAGGAATGGCTTCCTCATCCAGCAGAATTCCAACACCGTGTGTTTTTGAGATTTCATTCAGGACCGCAGCAATACCTCCTCGGGTAGGGTCTTTGGCAATTTTCACCAAATCCTCAACTGCCATGACCTCATCCACCAGGGGTTTTGAGTCAGTAATAATATCAGTCTCGTAATCAAACTTCCTGGAAAGCAGTGCCACAGCATGTTCCCCCAGCCCGCCTGAAAGTATGACCTTATCGCCCACCTCCAGTTCCCTGGTCAATAACCCTTCACTGTGTACCATGCCCACCCCTGACGTGTTTATCACAATCTTATCGACCTTACCCTTCTCCATGACCTTGGTATCCCCAGTGACAATGGGGATGCCTGTATCCTCTGAGACCCGAATTATCGAGTCAATGATAACTCCTAAATCCTCCGTTGGCAGCCCTTCCTCAATAACCAGCCCCAATGAAAGACCCCTTGGTTGTGCACCCATTACAGCCAGGTCATTTATAGTTCCGCAGGCTGCTATGTGCCCGATGTTTCCTCCCGGGAAAAATATGGGGTCAACCACGTACGAATCTGTGGTAAAAACAAGGTTCTGGCCATAACCTATGTCCAGTGTTGCAGAGTCATTATAACAATTTTCCCAGTCACCCCGATTTGGGAACTTGAAATTCTCTATCAGCTCTTGCATCTCCTTTCCACCGGAACCGTGGGCCAGGTTTATAACTTCTTTTTCCATGTTATCCCTACTTACCGTACATAATAGATATTGCGCAACTCCCTTCAGATGAGACCATACACGCGCCCTGCGGATTTTCTGGCGTGCATACCTTCCGATACAGGGAACAATCAACAGGCTCGATCAGGCCCTTCAGGATTTCCCCGCATCTGCACCCTGTTTTTTTAGGAGGTGGCACTTTATCAAGAATATCCATGTATTGTATTTTTGCATTTAACGCCTCGTTTTTCACTTCCAGTCCAGACCCTGGCAGAACACCAAGTCCGCGCCATTCACTGTCGGTCACATAAAAATGTTCCTTTAACAAAGCGCACGCATTCCTGTTCCCTTCCTCTTTTACCGCTTCAGGATACCCGTTTATTACCACCGCTTTGTTATCCCGTATCAGTTCAACCAGGATCCTGATTGCCCTGAGTACCCGCTCAGGAGTAAAACCAGCTATGACCTGTGGGATACGAATTTGCCTGTAAGGGGTCACCCCGATTATTGTTGAAACATGACCGGGGTCAATAAATCCATCAATATTGTTATCCCCTGACGCGAGAATCCGCAATGCCGGAGGCACCAGTTTATGGACAGAATAACAGCAGACCCCTCTCTCAAGCAGATATGTGGTCATGGGAGCAGTTGTCTCAAACCCAACTCCGAAAAAAACTATATCCGGGTATGTTTCCTGTAATGTAATTACCTCTGGCGTGGAATATATCTCAAATACCATCCCGCCCTTAGCCCTTATATCCTCAAGACTGCTTGTACTTCCAGGGACCCTTAGCATATCCCCGTACGTTGCAATAGGGATGCCGCTATGTGCCAGTTCAACCACACAATCAATGTCGTACTGGGAACTTACACAAACCGGGCAACCAGGCCCTGAAATCAGTGTGACATTTCCAGGCAGTATGTCCCTTATGCCATATTTCATGATCACGTTGGTATGCCCGCCGCATATTTCCATGATAGTGATATCTCTGGATATCTCTTTTGCGACGGTTATAATATTCGTGACATG
>DAOWEE010000264.1 GCA_030638625.1 Methanosarcinales archaeon | reverse complement strand
CACATTCTCATAATACGTGCTGCTGTTGACCAGTATCGTATCTCCGTCTGTGGCATTGTTTATCGCTGCCTGGATGGAAGTAAAATCCCCGCTTCCGTCAGTATCCACCACAATGGTGGCCGCACTTGACGTGCCGGTAAATACGAATAATATTAACATTAAAGCCAATGCAATTCTCAGGATGACCGTATTGAATGTACCCGGATTGTTCGAAGACTTTTCGTTACCATATTCTAATGTGGCATGTTTAATGATCATACAATAACCCTTTATTTTTGAATCCTTTTTTTAAATAATCCTTAATATTCTTCGAATTATTTACGCAATAAATTGTAAACTAAACAATGTAAAAATTTATACACACTGGACTATATAAATATTTCTATTTTTTTACATGGTATTTTTTTGGTTTGGTTTTTAAGTTTGCAATGAACTTCTGCATAATTATCTTTTTACAAAATTCAATTAACAGAATATCCCGAGTCTCTAATTCATTAAAGTAGTGGCAAAAAAAATCCACTCACTTATAAGGCGAAATATAATTCGCAATCAGGAAATTATACAACATCACATACAGTATCAACAATAAAAAAGTAAACAGCAAGCTTTTCTTCCATTCTTCATTCCAGCCTGCTCCAAAAGCCAGCCCGATAACAAAACCGATTGCATGTGATATATATGCCACACCATCCTGTTCCCCGGTTTGAATGGCAACCAGGTTAAAAATGAAGAATAAAATCGCCAGTGGTCCGATGGGTGAAAGGAACCTGCCCGAAATACTGGCTTCCCTGACAAGTAATACTACAGCCATTAAAGTAAAAATGGCAGCAGATGCACCAACCATATTTGAATATGGATAAAACGGAATACTCAGGACAAATGTCAGAATCCCGCCTGTGAAAAAGGCCACTCCTGTCCGCAACGAGCCAACTTCATCCTCCAAAAACGTACCAAACAGGTACAAAAAAACCATATTGCCTGCAAGATGAAGATAATCACCATGAACGAAAATGGCTGTCAATAATGTATGATAATTCCCGTTCATCAGGCCAGTTAAACTAAAGGCAAGGTTAAGCTCAGGATTGGTCCATGCGTACAGGCTTAACCCGATGCACAGCCATATAAAAATTGATGTCAGTTTCATTTTAGACATAGTCTAATCATATGTTTTTGTCGAAAGCCGTCCCTGCCCGCTCCATAACCTCTCCGAACAGGTCCCGACCCCAGGCATCCACTCCCACCACCAGCGGCCCGAAATCCTTTACTTCCAGCACCCACACAGCCTCAGGCATACCCAACTCAAGCCAGTGCACACCCTTTACATCCGTTATCATATCCACGGCCAGCGCAGCACATCCACCGGTATATGCCAAGTACACGCACCTATCCTTCAACACAGGTGCAATATCCTTCATCCCACCCTTGCCAATAATGGCCCTGACATTATAATTATCAAGCAGGTCGGGTGTCATATCTGTCATCCTGGCGCTGGTAGTTGGTCCTGCCGCCACTGCCCGCCAGCCTTCATCTTCCTGTTGCATCAATGGCCCGCAGTGATAAACGGCGGCACCCTCAAGGTCAAAGGGCAGCGGCTTACCTTCATCGGTCAACTCAAGTATCCGCAGATGCGCCTCATCCCGTGCCGTATATACCGTGCCGGACAGGTAGACTATATCCCCTGCCTCAAGCTGTTTGATATCATCCCTGCTCAAGGGTGTGGTCAGGTGATGCTCAGTCATGTCCTGCCTCCAGTGTTACAGATGCGTGCCGGTTGGCCCAGCACTGGATGTTCACTGCTACTGGCAGCGAGGCGGTATGGCAGTGTGCCATCTCCACATGCACGGCAAGTGCAGTTGTCCCGCCGCCCAGTCCCATTGGACCGATACCAAGGGAATTGATAGCATCCAGTAATTCCTGCTCGTGATCATCCATATCGTCAAGGTCACGAAGCAGTGAGCGTTTGGCAAGCCGTGCCGATTTATCAAAACTCCCGCCGATACCCACTCCAACGATGATGGGCGGGCAGGGCATACCCCCTGCATTGAGCACGGTCTCGACCACGAACCGTTTGACACTGTCCACCTGTGAAGGTTTTAGCATCTGGATTGCACTCATATT
>DAOWEE010000112.1 GCA_030638625.1 Methanosarcinales archaeon | reverse complement strand
TTGATTGCAAAAGAACTGGGAGCACAACAAGGAGATATTATTTTAAAAAGAGGGTGCGGATAAGATGTATGTATACGGTCCCGTTCCTTCCAGGAGGTTAGGGCGGTCATTGGGAGTGAGTCCCATACCGCCTAAAACCTGTTCGTACAACTGCATCTACTGTCAATTGGGCAGGACTGATAAATTGCAGGTGAAGCGTGAGGTTTTCTATCCTAAAGAAGATATACTGTCCGATATTGAAAATGTAGTAAAAGTAGTAAATTCTGCAAATCTCGATTACATTACATTTGTTGGAGACGGTGAACCTACACTGTGCAAAGACCTTGGTTGGTTGATTGGCCAGTGCAAAGAAAAATGGCAGATACCTGTAGCTGTAATCACAAACGGTTCCCTCTTATTTATGGAGGATGTAAGGCAGGATCTGAAAAACAGCGATGTGGTACTTCCTTCACTTGATGCTGGAAATGAGATGGTTTATAGAAAAGTTAACAGACCTCATGGCAGTATTGGATTTGAAGAAATGCTCCAAGGCCAGGTTGATTTCAGGAAAAAGTACTCTGGTGAAATATGGCTTGAGGTCATGCTGGTTAAGGATGTAAATGATTCAGATAAATCTTTAATGGAAATGAATGATGCCATTGAACAGATAAAACCTGACCGCATATACATTTCAGTTCCCATCCGACCGCCTGCAAAACCCGGTGTCAGACCGCCCGAACCCGGGAGAATAATCAGGGCACATGAGATTTTTGGTACAACGCTGGACCTTACTGATTATGAGGATGGCGAATTTGGTTTTGATAACTATCCGGATGCCAGAACAGCAATTATAGAGATATGCTCCCGCCATCCATTGAGGGAAGAACAGGCAAAAGACATCGAGATGAGATTTTCTGAATCCGGGAATATCGATTCTATGCTATCAGATGGAAGTTTGGTACGAGTAGAATATCAAAATATATCCTATCTTTTGCCATCAAATTTTATCAAGAAAATCCAGTGAAAATAATTGAGGTGATTAGAATGATAATATCTATTGCAAGTGGGAAAGGAGGGACAGGTAAGACTACTATAGCAACGAATATGGCGCTTAGCATTGCTAATGCACAGTTGTTGGATTGTGATGTTGAAGAACCGGATTCCCACATATTCCTGAACATGGATTTGGAAAAAGTTGAAGATGTGTATCAATCAGTTCCTGTAGTCGATAAAGAAAAGTGCGACTTTTGCCAAAAATGTTCACAATTCTGCCAGTACAATGCCATTGCTGTGCTGCCTTCTGATGTTCTGGTCTTCCCGCAGTTATGTCATGGTTGTGGAGGGTGTACATTGGTGTGTCCAAAAGAAGCCATTACTGAAGATAAACGTATTATTGGCATAATTGAGGGGGGAACTTCTGATGGAGTTGAATTTTATCATGGAATGTTGAATATCGGGGAACCTATGGCGACTCCGGTAATTAAAGCCCTTAAAAAAAGAATCACCAAAGGAAACAATACAATTCTTGATTCACCCCCAGGGACATCCTGCCCGGCTATTGAAACCATTAGAGGCACTGATTTTTGCCTACTGGTTACAGAACCCACGCCTTTTGGTCTTTATGATTTGAAACTTGCGGTTGAAGTAGTGAAGCATTTAACAATTCCCTTTGGTGTGGTCATAAACCGGGATGGTATCGGTGATGACAGGGTTGAAAAATTCTGTATAGAAAGAAATATTCCAATCCTTATGAAGATTCCACAAAATGAAGATATTGCAAGGCTGTACTCAAACGGTCAACCCTTTGTTTCGGAAATGCCGGAATGGAAGGAGGAGTTTGTTCAGTTGTTTGACAAGATACAATCGGAAAATGTGCAATAATGGGATACAAAATAAAGATGTTAGGAGTGATTATAAAATGACAAAAATCGGATTGGTTAGGTGTGAAATGGCTGCGAGGTCATGTCCGGGGACAGCATGTTTTAGTGCAATAAAGACCCAGACTGGAAGTTTTGTAGAATTTAAAAGTGAAGATATTGACATCATTGGTATGATAACATGTGGAGGATGTCCTGGCAGAGATGCAATAAGACAGGTAAAAGAAATGGTATCCAGAGGCGCTGAAGTAATTTTTATGTGTACATGTTTGATAAAACCAATTCCTAATCCACCCAAATGTGCGCATGCTGAAGAACTGGCAGATGCAATCAGAGACAAATTAGGTGTTAGAGTCATCATGGGAACACATTGATAAGCATTTCCTAAGAATAAGAAGGGTAAAAATATGAAACAGCTCACTATCATAAGTGGAAAGGGGGGTACTGGAAAAACTACCATTACTGCAGCTTTTGCATCCCTGGCTGAAAATGCTGTGCTGGCTGATTGTGACGTGGACGCTCCGGATCTGCATCTCATCCTCAAACCTGACATTAAAAAAACTGTTGAATTTTCAGGGCTCAAAATTGCTGCAATAGATAAGGACAAATGCATCGATTGCGGAAAATGTACTGAATATTGCAGGTTTGGTGCTATAGATGAAGATTTTAACGTAGTCAATGAAAGTTGTGAAGGATGCGGTGTTTGTGAATATGTCTGTCCTGTTGATGCAATACTTCTGGTTGACAGAAAATCAGGATTTGCATATTTTTCACAAACCCGATTTGGACCCATGTCCCATGCCGTGCTTAATACGGCTGAGGAAGCGTCTGGCAAACTGGTTACCCTGGTAAGAAATAATGCCCGGGTTCTGGCTAATGAAAAAAACAAAGATTTGATTATCATAGACGGCCCCCCCGGGATTGGATGCTCTGTCATTGCTGCCATTTCAGGCGTTGATATGGTACTGATTGTGACAGAACCCACATTATCAGGCATACATGACATGGAGAGAATACTGGGCGTGGCCAACCATTTCACTGTACTGGCTGTGGTTTGCATAAATAAATTCGATATAAATCCTGGAAATACACAGCTCATCGAAAAGTACTGTGCCGAAAATGGCCTTGATGTTGTGGGCAGGATACCATATGATGAAACAGCAACAATGGCTATGATACGTGAGATGACTGTAGTTGAATTCTCTGACAATGAGTTTTCAAATAATGTGAAAAAAATCTGGGAAAATATCAGGGGAAGACTTGAATGACAGATTCAAGTACGAAGTCTGGTCTCCCTGAGGAAAATCTGCATTGTGCGCATCTTGCTATTATTACACTGGAAAATGCTCTGAAAATGTTACAATAAACGGAGATTATTAGATGCAATGTGCGTTATGTGAACAAAAAAAGTGTCGTGAGGGAAAGGATTGTTCTACAATCAAAGGGAATATTGAATATACTGGCAAGAATCTTGAATCCATGAAAATCTCGGCACAAATCGAATCCAGGCATTATATGGAGAAAACGAGGTTAGAAGAGCTCATTATGTATGCCGGAGGGATGGGATATGAAAAACTTGGCATTGCCTTTTGCATAGGTCTGGAAAACGAGGCAAAGGTAATTCATGAGATTTTGTCACAGGATTTTAAGGTGTTCTCTGTCTGCTGCAAAGTATGTGGGATTGATAAAGACAAATATGCTCTGGATAAATTGCACAATGGTAGTTTTGAAGCGATCTGCAATCCAATGGGTCAGGCATTGGTGCTGAATAAAGAAAAAACCGATTTAAATGTCATTCTTGGATTGTGTATAGGTCATGATATTCTTTTTACCCAGCATTCGCAGGCGCCTGTAACCACACTGGCGGTAAAGGATAGGGTTCTGGCCCACAATCCTCTGGGTGCGATATATTCCAATTATTATCTTGAACACAGGTTCAAAGCAAGAAAATCCTCCCTTCGGTCGGATTAAATTGAGTACACAAAGTTATACTTTAAGTACAATCAATAAAAGTTAATTTGTAGATTTTTTAAGAAATGGGTGGAACCGTTTACAAAATGCTATCCACTCATTGAATCAATCTTTAAAAAAGAAAAGTTGTAGGTGTGGAATCCACACCTACGTTGAATTGTTTCTATTTATTTTGCTGGAATAACGAAGGCTCGCTCACCAGCGCACCTGTCGAATTCTCTCAAGGCACCCTTACCGAAGCACTCTCTGACTTCCATGAAGTCGAAGTTCATGAGGTCATCGGCGAAGCATGTCTTGACCAGTGGGTTGGTTGAGAATGCATCTCCCCTACCAGTATAGGCACCGGTGATGACGGTTGTATAACCGCCCTGGTGACCTACGTTCATGGCGTAGTTGGGGTAGTTTGCTCCTCTCAGTTCACCAAGCAGACCCTCATCAGACTGATAAGAGAATACATTGGTTGCACCGCACTGATCCTGCAGGTCATATCCGAAGAAACCGAGTCGACCGTGTGCCTCTTTATGGAGGTACATGGACAGATACCAGGCTGACAGACCAGCATTGGAGTTACCTGTTGCGATTGCCACAGCTGCTGCAGAGGCTGTGGAAACCACAGTTGCCCTCTGTGAACCACCGAAGTGATCTTCCAGAGCAGTTGGGTAGTTCTCGTACAGTTCAAGACCGTACAGTGTACCCCAGGTACCGATGTCCCTTATGACATCAATGCTTGGTGCAACGTTCTTACCAATTCCGCAACCGTATTTATCCCAACCGTATTCAGTGGATGCATATAGGTCGTCGTCGGTGATGTTGTTTGTGTATGCAGCTGTAGCATACATGGTGAAACCGACACCGCCGGACATGTAACCGCCGAGCCAAATCTGATCATACAGCATGGAAGCTGCTGCACATGTTTCCAAAGCGATCTTACATGGATCATCTCTGAACTTCCTTGAGGTCTGGACGATATCGGCCATGTGACCGAAAGACAGACCACCAGGCTCGTTAGGTCCTCTTGCTCGCCTTGCGGGAAGCATTTCGGACATCTCTACGAGACCAGCGTGCTTGGCTGTGAATGCCAGATCAGCTACTGCTGCTTCACCAGCGCACATGTGATATGCACTGATGAATGACATACCGACCTGCATTGCCATCCATCTGGATGTCTGACCACCATCAGCAGTCCTTGAGACTACTGTTGGGATGTGTACTGCCTGGAATGTAGACTTGCCTATTGAAGCCTTAATCTGGGCTGCCTGCTCTGGAATGAACATCTTGTCGATGTCAATTACGAACTGGGGATCCAGCTCGTCCTTCAGGGAATCGTCGCCAGTGAAGACCTTCACGTAGCAATCATCTACCATTGCTGGATGGGTTTCAACCATGTGTTCCTGGACGATAGCTGCACCAGGCATTGCGTGGTTCAGTACTTCCAGATAGTAGTTGATGGTCTCAGGTGTGACTTCTTTGCCGAGCCTCTTTTCCAGAGTCTCGTGAGCCAGATCCAGACCTACGACACAGGTTCTCCTGATGTCGTCCCATTCCTGCTGCATGGCAGCATTGTTGACGTAGTGAAGATCGTCGCCGTCACATACGATATCTGTTCCACTGAGGGTATATGGGGTCAACTGTCTCTGACCCAGTGGTATACCTGCCAGGTGGAGCATAGGATCATATGCCTGAAGGCCTCGCTTCTTGGTGATTTCTGCACCAATCTTAGCCATCTCCATCTTCCTTGGGTTCTGCGCTGTACCCAGTCTCAGGTACTTTGCAGTGGTTGCCTGAATGTCGTCATTCTGCTGGTTGGAACCCCATTCCTTACCGTATTTTACTTCCATTGCCTTGACGAATTCTTTCTTGGCAGTTGCTTCATTTTGGAAATTTGCCATTTATATCACCTCTATTATTTGGGCTGGTACCCATATACGGACCTAAGTTCCCAAATTCTCTGTGTCCATTCAATAACTTCCGCATCGTCCCTGAATGCCACATTGCCCACTCTATAGAAGGTGGTCCTCTTGTTTGCTTCGTCAGAAGACATGGGCTTGCCCATATTGACTTTACGGTCAATTGGTACACCGACCTGATCCTTGTCCTGAACGATTGAGTCGCCTTCCAGTCGGCGCCTGTCGAGCATGTCGAACATGACACCATCTTCCTGCAACCTGCAGGAGTGACCGTGCACAGTACAACCTCTCAGACCAGCCAGACCTGGACAGGTCATCTCAGTCTCGATCTGCTCTTTTGCGATCAGTTCCATATCTCTCTCACGGGCCTCTACGACTGCCCTGCCGGACAATGTACCGGGATCTACTCCCCTGTGGTTGATTGCTGCATGATATGACCTCCAGTATGGTGTGGAAGGTGCATTATACATGGAATCTGCCCACTGTACATATCGTACACGGTCGCCTGCTGCGGTACCGGGTGTAGGTGTTACGATTTCCCTTACCGGGCAATCGGGCTCACCCATCTCGGCCAGTGGCGGATGTGTGCTTGGGTAGTCTGTACCAGGTGCCCTATGTCCCAACATTGCTGTAACGTCTTCATCAGAGACTTCTCTGAGTTTCTCGACGTTGTTGGACATGTGCTTGCGCCTGTTCTCGGCAACTGATGTGCTGCCTGGATAATATTGTGGTGTATATGCCATAATATTTCATCTCCTTAATTATTTAGTGGATTTATGGTTTTAACGTACTTTACAATCTTATTGAGGTTCTCCCTTGAACAGGTTTCACCTCTTGTAATTCCGCTTACGATTTCCATGACTGTTCCCTCGGTCTGAATGTTTTCAGGCCTTGGTTTAACAAATCTGGTCTTAATTCCTGCTTCGGCAAACTGCTCAAAATCTATTGGATTCTGGCAAGCTATTACGGTTGGAATATCTACGAATTTAAGGACTGCTAAGGTCTTGCTAATTACATGCGAATCAACATTTCCCAGATGCAGGACCAGGAGTTTGTGCCTCTTGATCTGTTCCAGTTCCACCGGAGTCAACCCAAACTTGGGCCCGTATGACGCAGTAGATTTTCCTGTCAGATCTTCAGGGACACCTGCACCGGCATTAAGTACCAGTACGCTTACCTGAATTCCTTCCCTTCTGAGACCGTATGTTATTTCACATACGGGTTTGGTAATATGACGACGTCCGGGAGACATGGCGATTGCAATTACATCAGGCCTACCGGTTTCTGACAGCGTGCCCCTTTGGGCAAGTCCGCCGCCTCTTCCCAGGCCCATGCTTTCTCTGCAATCCACACACTGCGTTTCTCGTCCGAACATGGTCTATCTCTCTTCAGTTGGTTCTAACATGCAAATGCGATCCTTGGCTTTTGCTTTCGGGTCTATCAGTCCAAGCAGGCGTTCATCATCAAGATTGATGGATTCATCAGTCTTGCTCTTGAATCCGTACTTGGCATAGTCCGTTAGCGTAGCCTTCCTGCGTATAAAGAAACCTTCCCTGTATTCAAAGGGGAACGGCAGTACTTCATCAACTGCCTGTCGCAGTTTCTCTTTGACGCTTCGGTCCTCAATTTCTACCTGTACCCGGCCCAACCTGATGTTCAGTTCAAATGCATGACCTGACACATTGATTATTCGCCGGTCCGGATGATTTACCGGAGTACCTGCTCCTGGACCACATGCTACCCTGTTTGGGAGACTGGGGCCCTGTATTACCATCCGAATAACACCCTGAACCTTATCAATCGCATTAAGCAACTGTTCGGCTGTATCGGGCATCAATACACGCTGAGGGAATATCTCAACCTGAATTGGCTTTTTCTTACCTGAAACGGAATTTGAATCTACCATTTAAATCCTCTATTGCTCTTATAGCGCTCCTGCGACAGCCTTAATTGGCTCTCTGAATTCTTCTACAGATCCGAACACTTCTCCGACAAGACCGGATGTCATCTCAGGTGTGAACATCTGGACACCGGCATCGAGTGATACTGATGCTGCTACACATGGGATCGCGAAGCCTCGGGAGTGTCTGGTAACTACGTGGTTACCGTTGAACACACCGGGACCGCCGCCGCCATAGATAGAGTGACTGAAGAAGGAGAATCCTACTGCAGTACCCTGGACTTTACCCCAGTCGCATCCTGGCAGACCTGTCTCTTTCTCAATAAGGTCGTTGAAGTACAACAATGTTGAGGAAGTGTGCTGTGGTGATCTTCCTGCACC
>DAOWEE010000138.1 GCA_030638625.1 Methanosarcinales archaeon | reverse complement strand
TTTCATCGGTGTCAGTTCAATCGATGAATATATTCCCAAAGTTGAAGAACTCGGTGGGAAAGTGATCGAGAACAAATATGCTGTTCCAGGATGGGGCTATCTTGCAGTTTGCCTGGATACTGAAAATAATACTTTTGGATTATGGGAGGAAAATAAGGAGGAAGAATAACTTTGATCTGTCTGGATTCAATCTTCACCCATGCGTCTGGTTAGATGTAATACGAAAAGTTGAAACATTGAAACCCAACTTTGACAGTTTTCACTCTTTCTTGAGGAGAATGTACATAAATATTGAAGCCTCGGGGGGGATTTGAACCCCCGACCTAGTGATTACAAATCACTCGCTCTGCCGGGCTGAGCCACCGAGGCACCGGATTATTCAGGAATGTGCCCGCTTGAAGGTTATAATAGAACATAAAATCTTCGGTGGTCAATCCAACCGGATTATATATCGCCTTAAGTATAATATCTGTCCTCGCTTCATAATTGTTCCACCGGAAATCGTGGGGTACAGACAGTAGCAATTTACACTGAGTATGCATTGAAAATGCCTGAATATGCACTGTGGTCATTGGAGGTGCAAATTATATAGAAACAGAAACAAAACATCACCTTACAACAAAAAGGGGGTAACAATCGTGAAAGAAAATATAGTCACAGCACAACTCCAGATAGCAGTCCTGGGAGGCGGGGACGACTCCTTAAGCCGCTACATTTCAACCGCAGTAAAAGCACTGGACAAACAAAATGTGCAATACCAGGTCACACCCATGGGCACAGCCATACAGGCAGGAAACATAGACCAGATATTCGATGCCTGCAAAGCAGCCCACGAAGCCGTAATGGACATGGGCGTCAATAGGGTATTGACGAACATCACAATCGATCACCGGCTGAAAGGCTGCAAAGGGCTGGACGAAAAAGTACAATCAGTAAAATCAAAACTGTAGGGAATTAAGGAATTATTTAATAGTATCTATACCATAAAATAGTTCGATGCTCAGAGTAACATTCCTTGGCACTGGCGGCAGTGTACCCACTCCCAAACGCAACCCTTCAGCTATACTGGTAAATCGCGAGGGTGAGCTTATGCTATTCGATTGCGGCGAAGGCACCCAGCAGCAGATGATGCGGGCCAAAACCGGAATGGGTAACCTGACCTCCATATTCATCACCCATTTTCATGCCGACCATATACTCGGCATCCCGGGCCTGATACAGACCATGAACTTCAATGGGCGCACGGAGCCCCTGAAAATATACGGTCCTCATTGGGTAGAGGAATTTGTCAAGATGATGCTGGCCATAGGATTCTATAAATTAAAATACGAGATTCAGGCCATTGAATTACATCCCGGGGACAGGGTAGACAGGGGTGAATATTATATCGACGCCATCAAGACCGAACACAGTGTACCGTCTATTGGTTATGCCCTGGTGGAAGCAGACAGGCCCGGACGGTTCGACCGTGATAAGGCTACTGAACTTGGTGTACCTCCCGGCCCACTGTTCAAGCGCCTGCATAAAGGAGAGGATGTAGAGGTTAATGGTAAGACCATAAAGAGCAGTGACGTTGTGGGCCCCTTAAGACCGGGGCGGAAGATTGTCTTTTCAGGTGATACCAGGCCATGCAGCGGTGTTTTTGTGGCCAGTGACAAGGCAGACCTGCTGATCCATGATTCAACCCTTGCCAATGATATGGTGGACTGGGCCAATGAGTCCATGCATTCAACGGCAGGCGAAGCGGCATCCCTGGCATCCCTGGCAAATGTGCATCAACTGGTGTTGACACATGTCAGCTCCCGGTATTCAGACGATACCTCACAGTTGCTGGAAGATGCCTTGCAGGAATTCGAAAATGTATGTGTCGCAGAAGAGTTAATGGTTATCGAGATACCTTACCGCGACGATTAGTTCCTTTTCTGCGCGGTTTTGCCCGTTTTTTAGTAATATCCAGTTTTCGCATATCTTTCAGTTTTCCCACCCTGGTACCATCCAGCAGATACGCCTGCGCCCCGTCCAGGTCAATGGCCTCTGCTGCGAATACCGGACCCAACAGGTCGTCATGCATGGATTCATTGAATGCCACGCCGCCGCAGAGCT
>DAOWEE010000146.1 GCA_030638625.1 Methanosarcinales archaeon | reverse complement strand
TTATGGATGTATCGTATTCCCAGGCCATTATCTGTGAGGCCATTGCCACGTTCTTCCTGATGCTGACCATCATGGGTGTAGCCGTTGATAAACGGGCACCGGGTCAGTTCGCAGGATTCGCAATCGGTATGGTGGTGGCAGTGGACATCGTTGTCACAGGTAATATCACAGGGTCTTCCCTTAACCCGGCTCGTACTTTCGGGCCATTGGTAGGGGATACCCTCTTCGGTGGACCGAATTTGTGGCAATATTTCCCCATATATATTATCGGGCCAATATTGGGTGCGGTGGTTGCAGCATTTGTGTACGACTACATAGCAGGATTAAAGGGCGAGGAATAGACCGCCCTTTTTATTTTTTTCTGTCAGTAAATATTATGTTCATTGCTGGTCATTGTGTTTTATGGACACTATGCCAGATTTTAACCAAGAGGAAGCTACAAAAAAGATTACCAATTTTATCAGGTCGTATGTGAAAAAATCAGGCACCAAAGGTGCGGTTATCGGACTTAGCGGTGGTATAGATTCTGCTGTTACCACTTATCTGGCTGTGAAGGCACTGGGCAGGGAGAATGTGCTTGCAATAATCATGCCTGAGAGGAGCCTGACACCTGCTGAGGATGTGCTTGATGCCACTGAGGTAGCAAATATCCTGAACATAGAGTTTTCAGTGGTGGATATATCTGAAACACTAAATTCTTTCATCATGTCCATACCTGAAATGGTGGAAGACGACCGGATGTCAATGGGGAACCTGAAGGCCAGGGTAAGGATGTGTAACCTGTATTACTATGCAAACATGATGAACCGTATTGTGGTGGGTACAGGTAACAGGACAGAACTCCTGTTAGGGTATTTCACAAAATACGGTGACGGTGGTGTGGATATTGAACCGCTGGGCAATCTCTTCAAGACCCAGGTCCAGAAACTGGCAGCATACCTGGATGTGCCCAAACATATCATAGATAAACCGCCCTCAGCGGGATTGTGGCCCGGGCAGACAGATGAGAAGGAACTGGGCATGACCTATGAGGAGATTGACAATGCACTGGTTGCACTGCTGGACCAAAATGAATCCCTTGAATTCGTGGTGAACCGATACGGGATAAAAGAGCCGGTAATAGCAGGGATGCTTGCCCGGATTGAGCGGAATGTCCATAAACGTCGGGCTGCTCCAACACCACCTAAATAGAAAACATAATAAATTATTAAGAGTCTACATAGTTATATGTCTGGGAAAACGAAGATTTGGATATACTCAATTGTTCTTTTAGTATTGCTGTTATTGTTCCCTGTTTCTGCGGCTGAGATAACTTATACATTTGATTTGCATACAGACGGAGAGGCATGGTATATAATCGAATACCGCACGCTGCTGGATTCACAGGTAAGGATGGATGAATTCAACAGTTTCAAACTTATGGTTGAAGGTAACAACACCTACATCACTGAGTTTGAAGCCAATATGCGCAGTATTGTTTCAGAGGCAGGGATTGCTACGTCAAGACCCATGACTGCCAGCGATTTTGATGTTTTAGTAAGTGTCCAGAACACGGCTACCGGTAATTATGGTATTGTGCGTTCTTCTTTTAAGTGGAGCCATCTGGCAGAAGTTTCTGGTTCTTCGATTATGCTGGGGGATGTGTTCTTTGGCGGCCAGTATATTTCAAATGGAGATACTTTTGTCGTGAAAGTACCTGATGGATATAAAGTTTCAGGAGCTACTCCTGAACCTGATGTCCAGCGTAAGGATGAACTTATATGGAACGGGCCCCGGACGTTTAATTCTGGTGAGCCCGGGGTTACTTTTGAAAAGGGGACATCTTGGCTGTTGATAGCAGGAATTTTAGTTGTGGTGGGTGCCGGAGCATTTTTCTTATTTAAAAAAAAAGGTGACAATGGCAGTAACAATGCCTCACGGCCCGGTAAAGTGATTAAGGCTGAAACGTCCGAGCCGGTAATGGCTACCCACTCACAGCCGTCTGTTAGTACGGATACAGGTATCGGTGCAGGTGTCGGTTCCGGCATAAGTTCGGGCACCGGTCTTGAATCAGATGAGGATATTATAATATCCATGCTCAAGGAAAGCGGCGGTGCCATGATGCAGTCAGGTATTGTGAAAAACAGTGGTTTTTCAAAGTCAAAGACCAGTGCCCTGCTTAACAAGATGGCAGAGGACGGGTTAATTCAGCGGGTCAAGAAAGGACGGGAAAACCTGATACGTCTTGCGTGAAGTAATTACAATTGATAGAAAAAAGTGAACAACCGGACATGCACTGAATTTATCCCCTCAGACTAAATATCGGGCAGTCCGGCTGGTTTGATTGTAGTTTGACCTATTGTTTTAGTTCAAAGTTTGAAACCTACGAATGTTCTTTTGATTAATTGTCAGATTCGTCTTCTTCTTCGTTTTCATCATCGTTTTCGTTATCATCATCTTCACCTTCAGCATCATCGGATTCGTCTTCATGCTTTTCATCTTCATCCTCGTCGTCCAATTCATCGTGCTTAGATTTTTTAAGTTCATCTTCCAGTTCTTCTACCAGGTCATCAGCCTGTTCTGCCAGTTCCTCTGCCTCTTCATAGTTGCCACCATCAAAGGCAGCCTGTGCCTGGGAAAGCAGTTCATTGATATCATCAATTAAACTACTGGACGGCGTTACATTCATCTCTTCATATTCTTCCAGTGTCTCGTTCAGGTCTTCCTGTACTTCGTTTATCTCTTCCAGAGCATCCTCTCGCTGTTCTTCGGTTATGCCTAGCTCATCCTCGATTTCTGTTTCGACCTCATCACCATCTTTTCCGGTCTCTGTTTCAATCTTGATTTTGGTCTTGCTCTTTTCATTCTCTATCTCGATCTCAACTTCTCCGGTCTGCCCTTCCAGGCTTGCCAGTATGGAATCGATGAGTTCCTGCTGTTCAGCGGTGATGTTTCCTTCGACCTGGATCTTTATTTTCAGTTTTTCCTTGACATCCTCTATCTTATTGCTGTGCTCTTTGATCTTCTGCTGAATCTTGATTTCCTTTTCCAGTTCACCTTCAGAGTCACCGTTATCGATATCTTTCAACTTTGCCTTGAGCTTGACAAGCATCTTACCGTGTTCATCGGATGCATCCTGCATGCCTTCAATGTCACCTTTCTCTGCCATTTCTCTTGCCTCAGCCAGACGCTCTTCGGCAATCTCCAGTTGTTTATCAATCTTATCATCGTCGTTGAAGGTCATGGCCAGTGCCAGATTGTCCATTGCAACATCCATGAAATATAGAAAACTGTCCGGCGTTGTACCGGGGTCCGTCAATTCGGTTTCATTTTCCTGTGCCGTTGCAGGTACTGACAATAACATCAACACCATGACAATTATACTTACAATTTTAATTTTCATTTTTTCTGTCTCCTAAGATTTTACTTGTATTGTTAATAGAAATATCTGTGACCTGGTTTATTTAGTACTTTCATGTAACAAAGTGAAACAAAAGTGTAACAACCTGAAACAACTGTGAAACAAGGTGAAACTAAACCAATTATGCCTTATTCTTTTTGGGCATCCGGGATGTTCTCGTCCAGTTCTGTAACAAGGTGGATCTTGTTGGTATT
>DAOWEE010000330.1 GCA_030638625.1 Methanosarcinales archaeon | reverse complement strand
GAAACTATCCCAGTATCGACGTATGGCTTGCCTTCCATTATACCAACATCACCCTGGCTGGTTGTGGCTACAGCATGAGTACAGTCTGCATTTGTGCCGTCGAACCCTTGACTTCGGTCATTATCTGGTTCATTTATATCAATCCACGGTACGCAAACCTGTATCTGATTGATGCCATCACCTGCACCGAAAACCCTCTGACGGTTGATTACCTTCATGGTGACTTTAGTTTCTGCTGCGATTTCTGTTTCTATTCCGGCTGAATATGTGGCATTTGGTGAGCCGACAGAACCGGAACCACGGGCGCCCACATCAAGTTTTAATGTACCTGAATCATTCCATACCCAAAAATCCTTATCATTCTGTGCGCAGATAGTAGCAATTGCCCTAAGTATATTTTCGTGTGAGAACCTGGCCGTTCCAGATAGTGTTTCTGTATATGTGATTGTTCCTACAACAACCTTGGTTGAATACCCAACCAGCGCATTAATGATCGTGCTGCCTGTCTGGTTAATCCACTGTGCGTCCCTGGGTGTCCGTTCATCGAGCAACAGAACCTTGTAGTCCCGTCCTTTCAAGATTAAATCTACGCCGTCTGGTTCCACCCATTCTAAGAATCCACCGAATATCTCCGCGCCATCCTTGTCTTTGATTATAACTTCGTGTGATGCCAGTAGATGACCGCCGTGACCTATGGTTGTACGTGCCGCAGAAGATGGGCCATTCAACCGACAAGAGAACATATCAAATACGTTGTTTTCACTTTCTACCTTCAAATCGGTGACTATGTATTCAGTCCCGTCGAAAGAGAACGTTTCTGGCATTCCTAATTACCTCGATAAGATATAATACCGGTCTGCTGAAAGTGCATCATGACTTCAATGATACTGCCCTTCTTACCTGCACCGATGTATTTGACATCTAGGTGGTGAACTAAATATTGGTGATCTGCGTCTGCTGTCCCCATCTCTAATACCAGCGGCGCAAGATCGTCTTGTGTATACGTTCCGTCGAATCCTGAGTAATCAATTTTAAGATTAAGTAAAATCAATAATTCGGTTAGGTCAGCCTCAGATGTAAGATATCCAAGAATTACTAGGTCGTCTGGTTGTCTACCCATCGAGATATTAATCCCGCCTTCGTAGAGTGCAAACCGTTTATATTTGCCTCTGGGAACTATCTTAATGTCCTTACGCACAGGATTTCTCTGCGCTGGGAATGTGAATAAGGTACTACCAGTGACTACTTCATAATAATCATTTATTGCTACTCCATCGGTGGACATTGTGGCTGATGTTCCGTCCATGTCTTCAACGGTAAGTGTGTTTGTTGCTGTATCAGTAACCTTATAGGCATTGCCATGTGCGGACCCAGACAGAATCTTAACAAAACCGCCGTTGAACTGATCTGTTGTGAAACTACCCGTATCGGTCAATATGGTTTCTGCAATTCCGGTGACTTTGCCGCCAAACCGTTCTGTAGTAGTCTTTGTGGATAGTGTCAGTGCAGATACTGTCCACGGTGCATAAAGTGTTTTTCCTGCGGCTTCGTTTGCGACCGAATCTAGACCGTTAGGATATCCTAAGCGCCATTGTGCCAACTAGAACGCCCCCCACGCCGATTTTTCAGCCTGCTTACGTGATGTCATATTAATAAAGTCATCAATATCTAAACCATTCTGCAATACAAACGTGGCACCATCGTAATTATTATTAATAGTAGTATCTCCGCCTCCAAAACTGCTTGCAGATTCAGTGCCTTTCATTCCAACAGTCTCCCCGGCTTCAAGCCAGTGAGGGCCCGTATACGATGCAAATCCTCCTACTGCGTGCCTAGTTACGCCTGCAGACGACATCGCAGAACCCCATGCTGTAGCATATCTTTTTATTGAACCAACAACATCTGTAAGTTCATCTTTTAGATAGCCTAAATTTCGTTTAATCCTTGTAATATCTTCATCGAATGCAGTCCACCCGGTTCCAAATACTAATGCAGAAACCGCTGCACCTAATGCATGTACCGCAGATGCAATAATTTGATATATATTTGCAAGAATGCTACCATTCACAACCCAG
>DAOWEE010000043.1 GCA_030638625.1 Methanosarcinales archaeon | reverse complement strand
CATGACACTGCCCGCTCAGCCCCAATTGCAAGGGTGAAACTTGATAACGGGGAAGAACGACTGATACTCGTTCCTGAAGGTATTGCAATCGGGCAGGAGATTTCCTGCGGGATATCTGCAGAGGTTAAGGCAGGCAATACATTACCTCTGAGCGAAATCCCTGAAGGTGTGCTGGTTTGTAACATTGAGAATAAGCCGGGAGATGGCGGACAGTTTGCCCGCTCAAGCGGCGTGTATGCTGTACTGGTTGCTCATGATGTGGGCAAGAGTGTGGTGCAGCTACCCAGTGGTGTAATGAAATGGTTGAGTCCGCTGTGCAAGGCTACCATCGGAGTGGTGGCTGGCGGCGGTAGGACAGATAAACCATTTGTCAAAGCTGGAAAGAAATACCATAAGTTGAAAACAAGGGCTGCAAAGTATCCCCGTGTGTCTGGTGTGGCAATGAATGCTATTGACCATCCATTCGGTGGCGGCGGATGGCAGCATCCCGGAAGACCAAAGACGTCGAGTAGAAGAGCACCACCAGGCCGAAAGGTCGGTTCAATAGCTGCAAGGCGAACAGGAAAGAGGTGATAAGACATGGCAAAGAAATCATCCACCAAACTCCCAAAGAGAAAAGGTGAATATACTTATCGCGGAAAGACCGTTGAGCAGCTCAAGAAGTTGAACATGGAAGAGTTTGCACAACTCATACCTGCAAGACAGCGCAGGACGATAAAACGCGGGATAAGCGATGAACATAAAAAGATAATGCAAAAGATCAAAGACGGTGAGACCACAATCAAGACGCATAGACGGGATATGATTATATTTCCCGACATGGTTGGTCTCAATCTGGAGATATATAATGGTAAGAGCTTCGAGAAGGTCGAGGTTATGCCAGAGATGCTGGGACACTATTTCGGGGAATTTTCCATGACCCGCAGGCGAGTGAACCACGGTTCAGCTGGTGTAGGTGCTACCAAATCCAGCAAGTTCGTACCCTTGAAGTGATGGAGGAAAAAGGATGTCAAGAATTCAATATTCAGTTCAGGCAGACCCGGAAACTACATCCACTGCAATGGGTCATGAACTACATATCTCTCCCAGGCATTCCAGGGAAATATGCAGGGCTATCAAGGGTATGAAGAGTGAGCGTGCAAAGCAGTACCTCGTGGAAGTGGCTGCCTTGAAACAGGCAGTACCGTTCAAGAGGCACAATGATGGTATGGGGCACCGTAAGGGTCCCATGGCTGCAGGCAGGTATCCCCAGAAGGCTGCCAGGGAATTTATTAAAATACTGGTAAATGCAGAGGCTAACGCTGAATATAAGGGGCTGGACCCCCAGCGTATGAAGGTCAGTCACATTTCAACCAAACAAGGACGTGTGATACGTGGTTACAGAGCCCGGGCAAGGGGTAGCTCTTCACCTAAGAATACAGAGACAGTGAACATAGAAGTGATACTCCAGGAGGTGCATTGAACATGGGAATAGAGAGAAAGTTCGTACAGGACGGGCTGACCAAGGCAAGGATCAATGAATATTTTACCAAGCAATTGGAGCGAGCCGGATACGGCGGAATGGTCATGAACCGTACACCCATGGGCACCCAGATTACGTTGTTAGCAGAGAAACCGGGAATGGTCATAGGTAAAGGCGGCAAGACCATACAGCGCCTTACCAGGGATATGTCATATATCTTTAATGTGGACAATCCGCAGATAGAGGTGCAGGAGGTAAAAGTACCTGAACTCAATGCCCAGATGATGGCCAACCGCCTGGCAAATGCCCTGGAAAGAGGATGGTATTTCAGGAAAGCAGGTTACAATATGCTTAGCCGTATCATGGATTCGGGAGCATTGGGCTGCCAAATTGTTATTTCCGGGAAACTTACCGGACCCCGCTCAAGGGTTTCCAAGATAGTTGAAGGTTATATTAAACACGCAGGAAAGCCTGCTGAGGAACTGGTTGATTCTGGTTATGCCATGGCGGTTAAGAAACTGGGCGCTATTGGTTGCTGTGTACGTATTGTACCACCAGGCACCGTACTTCCCGGCAAGTTCCATATGCTGAAAGAGACGGCTCCTGAAACACCGGAAGTTGCTGAACCTGAAGTAAAGGAAAGCATCAAAGAGGTTGTTGAAAAGGCTCCTGACAAAAAGGAGACTGAAATGGCCAATCTTAGACAGGTCGGCAGTATCTGGGAGCACAGGCATGATAACATGGACTGGCATCCAATGTCCAGGCCACACGATACACCTGCAGCTGCCAAGCCGGAAGAGGTTGTTGAAGCTAAACCCGAAGTACAGCCCACGGAAGAGGCCAAAGTGACTGACGAGGCACCAACCGAAACATCGGTTGAAACTGCCGCACAGCCAGAGGGTGAGACGCCAGTTAGCGAGCAGACGCGCGATAACAACGGTGTTGAAGAGCATAAGCATGAAGGCAAAAATTACTGGCATCCGTCCAAAACAGTACACAAGGTCAAAGGGGATGATGCGTGATGGCTATATTGCGAGTGGACGAGGTTCGGAATATGAGCCTTGAAGAGAGACTGGATGAACTGGATACTCTTAACGCTGAACTCATAAGAGAGCGCGCCATTGCATCGGCTGGTGGTGCGCCTGAAAACCCTGGTCGCATCGGCGAAATACGCAGGACCATTGCACGGATTAAAACTATTCAAAAGGAAATAGGTGAATAATCGGAGGTAATACATGCAGTTAACACCCCAAAACCTCATCCACCATGAACTGATTGGGCTTGAGGTTGCGGTGGTGGACAGCACAAATACTGCTCAAATAGGAATTAAAGGAACGGTGATTGACGAAACCAGAAATACAATACACATTGATGTGGGTGACAGACACGTTAAGACCGTGCCCAAGTCCTACACTCAATTCATGTTCACAATACCCGCTGTGAATGGTAGACGTTACCTGCCAGAAACAAGTGCGTGGGTTAAGGTGGATGGAACTTTATTGCTCTCACAACCCGAAAATCGCATTCAAACAAAGTTCAAGAAAACCATAAGGCGAAGAGTAAATCTTTAAAATTACGAAAATCGAGGTATATAATAATGACACGAAATATAGGGCTGGACGTCGAAGCTCCCGTTGAGGAGTGCACTGACCCCAACTGTCCTTTCCATGGTACACTGGCCGTAAGGGGCCAGGTTTTTACCGGGTCGGTCGTGGCCAGTAAAATGGATAAGACAGTGGTAGTTAAGCGGACGTTCGAGAAGCTCATAAAGAAATATGAGCGACACGAGAAGAGACAATCAAAGATTCATGCCCATAATCCCCCTTGTATTGATGCAAAAGAGGGAGATGAGGTAAAGATTGCGGAATGCAGACCTTTGAGCAAGACCAAAACCTTTGTTGTAATCGAGGTGACGAAATGAGGGGCATGAAAGCCAAGATACCACGTGCCTTGAATGCAGGTGCCTTGCTTGACTGTGTGGATAATACAGGTGCCAGACAGGTAAAAGTCATATCAGTGAAGAAATATCGTGGTGTGAAGAACAGGCAACCCAGAGGCGGTATAGGTGACATGCTGGTGGTCAGTGTGAAGAAAGGCACACCAGAGATGCGCAAACAGATATTGAAAGCTGTTGTAATACGACAGAGGAAAGAGTTCAGGCGACCGGATGGCCTTAGAGTATCCTTTGAGGATAATGCTGTGGTTATCACAGATGATGATGGCATACCCAAGGGAACAGATATTAAGGGCCCGGTGGCCAGGGAAGCTGCAGAGCGGTTCACTAAGATTGCGTCAGTGGCTTCTATTATTGTGTGAGGTGCGCTATATGAAGATCAAATCAACACAACCAAGAAAACAGCGCAAAGCACGCTACAACGCAAAGTTACACCAGCGCCAGAAACTTATGAGTGCCCCTCTGTCCCAGGAGTTGCAGGCAAAGTACAACAAGAGGAATTTATCTGTGAGGGAAGGCGATACGGTCATGGTCATGCGAGGGGACCATACTGGTAAAGAAGGAATCGTGGAACTGGTCGACCTGAAACACACCAAACTTGTGGTAGAAGGCGTAAGTGTGCCTAAAGCAGATGGTACAGAGGTACCCAGACCGATACATCCGTCTAACGTGATGATAACAAAGCTGGACCTCAAGGATGATTTAAGAGAACTGACACTATCACGAGGAGGCGAAGAACAGTGAGCAGACATCTAAAAAGAATAGCTTCTCCAAAGAGCTGGCCTATATCCAAGAAGACAAACATTTGGATTACCAAATCTAATCCAGGTCCACATTCTGGTAAGCAAGCGATGCCATTGGGAGTTCTTATCAGGGATATCCTGAAACTGGTAGATAATATGAGGGAAGCCAAACGGGTACTAAATGAAGGTAATGTGCTGGTTGACGGGATAGTCCGTAGGGACCATAAGTTCCCTGTAGGAGTCTTTGATGTGGTGCAGTTCCCTAAACTTAGCACAAGTTATAGATTATTACTGGACCCTAAGGGCAGGCTTGTGGTCAATGAGCTGGATGTGGAAAACCCAAAGAAACCATGCAAGATACTGAACAAGACCACAGTAAAAGGTGGCAAGGTACAATTGAACCTCCATGATGGTACAAATATCATTGCCAGCAATGACTATAATTCTAATGATACAGTCATTTTGACCTTACCTGACAAGAGTATTGATACGCATATCAAATACGTGCCAGGTAATAGGGTAGTCATCACGGGCGGCACTCATTCAGGCGAACAGGCCAGCATCACTGAGATCAAGAAGGTGCGCAGTAGCAGGCATAACATGGTTATCCTTACAAGGGATGACGGCACTGATTTCGAGACCATTGAGGACTATGTGTTCATGGTTGGAACTGATAAACCAGAGTTCAATCTGGGAGGTGCCATACATGAGTGAAAATAATGTGATGAGAACGCCAAAGGTCGATAAACTTACAGTCCATATAGGTGTGGGCGAGAGTGGCGAAAACCTCAATAATGCTGAGGATATACTCAAGACTATTGCTCACCAGCAGGGAGTGAGGACCAAGGCCAAGAAAACAATGTTGGCGTTCCATATAAAGAAGCACGAGCCTATCGGCTGCAAAGTGACTCTGAGGGGTGAACTGGCAGAGAATTTCCTGAGGACCGGTCTGGGGATTATTGAGAACCAGTTAAAGGAATCACAATTCGATGATACTGGTAATTTCAGTTTTGGAATTGAGGAACATACTGATTTTCCTGAAATGAGATACGACCCAAATATCGGTATTTATGGTATGGATGTGACAGTATCCCTGAAAAGACCCGGATACCGAGTGGGCAGGCGTAAGATACAGAAACAGAAGGTCCCGAACAGCCATAAGCTAACCAAGCAGGATGCTATTGCACATGTTAAGGACGCATATGGCGCGGAGGTACTGGCATGAATAAAGCAGTAACTCAAGTGGAAAAGAAGTTCGGCCGTGGTGCTAACGAGTGTAAGAGGTGCGGCCGGAAACAGGGTCTTGTAAGGAAATATGGAATATACCTGTGTCGTCAGTGTTTCAGGGAAATTGCTCCTGACATGGGATTTACCAAGAATTCATGAGGTGAAAAAAGATGGTATTATTAGACCCATTGGCAGATGCTCTCTCCACAATGAAGAATGCGGAGAGTACAGGCAAGTCCCATTGCATCATTCATCCCGCTTCCAAATTGATCGGCAATGTACTGAAGGTCATGCAGGATATGGGATATGTGGGACAGTTCGAGTTCATAGATGACGGCATGGCCGGTATGATAAAAGTGGAACTCATTGGAAAGATTAACAAATGTGGAGTCATAAAACCCAGATCAGCAGTTGGGTACAGAGACTTTGAGAAATGGGAGAAACGCTACCTCCCAGCCAGCAATTTCGGTGCCTTGATACTGACTACACCTAATGGTGTGCAGTCACATTATGACGCCAGGGCCCAGACGGTTGGCGGTCAGTTGCTTGCATACGTGTACTGAGGTGTGACAAAATGGCAAAGGAGATAAAAAGAGCCGTGGAAATCCCGGATGCGGTGAATGTGGTGATGGAGGGCAGTATGTGTACTGTCACAGGTCCAAAAGGCACCAATTCCCGCTCACTCTGGTATCCCGGTATCGTTATAGAACTGGTTGATAACCAGGTTACGGTGGATTCACCCAATCCAAGGAAGAAACAGCAGGCAATGATAGGTACCATTTCGTCCCACATCAACAATATGATAAGAGGTGTCAATGATGGATTTACCTATAATTTGAAAATGGTATATTCTCATTTCCCTATCCAGTTGAAGGTTGAGGGTGATGCTCTTACTATCGGAAATTTCCTTGGCGAGAAGAAGCCTAGAAAAGCCAGGATAATGGGAGACACAAAGGTGGATGTCAAAGGTGATGAAGTAGTGGTCACTGGTATCAACATTGAGCATGTTGGCCAGACTGCTGCTAATATCCAGCAAGCGACCAAGATAAAGAGATTTGACCCAAGGGTATTCCAAGACGGAATATATGTG
>DAOWEE010000041.1 GCA_030638625.1 Methanosarcinales archaeon | reverse complement strand
TTTCAAGTGGCAAAAGATGCGATATTTCTGACCGATGAAACTGGCAGGATTATCGAAGTCAATCAGGCTGCCTGTGATTCCCTGGGTTATACTAATGAAGAGTTATTAGAACTCAGTATCAAGGACATCGATGCCGATCCAAGGGGATATGAAGCTTTTCAAAAGTTGCAGGATGGACAGGTCAGGGAAATAACTTTCGAAGTGAATCAGTGCAGAAAAGACGGTACACTCTTACCAGTGGAAATCACTGGCAGTATTTTATCAACTATTGGAGATAAACGAGTATCACTAGCCATAGCCCGGGATATTACCGGGCGCAAGAAGGTAGAGAAGAAATTACAACTATTTTCAAAAACGGTGGAAAATGCTCCAGACGGGATTCAAATCATTGACCTCAATGGTTGTATTATCTATTCCAACAAAGCAGTTGAGAGGATATATGGCTTCTCAATTGAGGAATTAAAAGGTAAGCATGTTAATGAAATGAATCTTGACCCTGATTTCGCAGATAATGAAATAATACCTGCTATAATAAAGACAGGAAACTGGGTGGGAGAACTCCTGGTCAAGCATAAAAACGGAGGAATATTTCCTATCTGGCTGTCGACTTCAATGGTTAACGATAATGATGGTAAGCCTGTAGCTATGGTGGGAATTATCAAGGATATCACCAAACTCAGGCAGGCAGAAAAAGCACTACAGGTGAGTGAAGCACGTTATCGGAGCTTATTTGAAGATTCTCCAATCTGTTTATGGGAGTGTGATATGTCAGAGGTTAAAAATCATATTGAAAGTATTAAAGCCAAAGGTATCAAAAACATTGATAGCTATTCTAAAAAGCATCCTGAAATGGTTGCCAAAAGTGCATCATTAATAAAAATCCTTGCTGTGAATAAGACCTCGATTAAGACATATAAAGCCAAAAGAAAAGAGGAACTTTTGGAAAATTTAAATAATATTTTCACTGAAGAGTCATACGATTTGTTTAGACAGGAACTGATTGACATTAGTGAAGGAAAAACATCATTTGAGAGAGAAACTAAAAATTTGAGACTCGATGGTAATGAACTGAATGTTAATTTTAAATGGATAGCAGCACCTGGCTATGAAGAATCATTAGGCAAGGTTTTTGTCTCAATAATTGACATTACCAAACGAAAGCAAGCAGAGGAAGAAATTAAAAGAAAGACACACGCACTTGAAGAATCAAATCGTGTAAAGGATTTGTTCACTGACATAATTCATCACGACCTATCAAATCCGCTGAATATTGCATTTAATTATACTGACATCCTTTTAGCGGGAGAGATTGACCCGAAGAAAAAAAGTTACCTTAATATCATAAACAGAAATCTGGCAAAAAGCCAGGAACTGATAGAGAGTGCCACCATGCTCTCAAAACTTGCGAGTCTGGAAAGTGTTGAATTTCAAAACCTGGACTTGAAAACGGTCATAGAGGGGGTTATTGAAAACTTTGAACCCCTGGCGTCTGAGTCTGGAATGAATATTGAAAATCGAATAATCCAGAGCATTCCTGTCAGGGCAAATACCATAATAGAAGAGGTATTTGCCAATTTTATATCCAATGCTATCAAGTATGCATCAAATGGTAAAAAGATCATATTGGATTATGAGGACAACAATGACTTCTGGAAGATAAAAGTTATAGACTTTGGTGGAGGCATTAAAGACGCAGATAAGGCCGGGATATTTGAGAGATTCCAGACAATGGGAAAGAAAGGGGTAAAGGGCTCAGGTCTTGGTCTGGCCATTGCAAGAAAAATCATAAACCTCCACAACGGGCGAATATATGTAGAAGATAATCCAGACGGTGGAGCTGTTTTTATTGTTGAAATACCAAAATTATGATATGATTTCTACTGGCACGAAAATTCATTCGTCAACTGCCGGACCGCCATATCCCCGTATCTTGAACTCAGCCCCAATTTCCTCTGATATCTGGCGGCACTGTTCAATATCCACACCCGGCAGGTCAAGTACCGTGAACCTGAGCTTGATACCCTCATTCACTACATCCCTGGCAAAATCCTTCATCGAGTCGTAGGTATTCTTGTACATCCGGGGCTGTACCAGCTGCTCATATGTGGCTTCATCATGGGTGTTCAGGCTGACCGATATCTCGTCAACACCAGCTTTTACCAGTTCATGTGCCACATTCCTGCCAGGATACTGGAGTTTGGCATGCCCGATGGTATCTATCCGCACCATGACCCCACGGGCTTTGAGCCATTGTGTTATTTCAAGCACATCATCCAGCCTGGTCAGCGGCTCGCCCAGGCCGGTGAACACCACTTCGTTGAATTCGGACAGGTCATAGTTGCCCAGTGCCTCTATTACTTCCCCTACCTCTGGTTCCCTTGTGAGTATCAGGTTATAACCATAAACGCCTTCGCCGTAATTCTTGATACAGAAGATACAGTTGCAGGTACACCTATTGGTAATGTTCAGGTACAGATTTCCGTGTGCCGGATATGTAATCGTCCCCAGGTCCTGTTCGTTCATACGTGTATCACTCTGCTACTATTGTAATCTACAATAAATAATGACCTGTAAACCCTTAAGTTTATTCACACCAACCCCGCATTGAGACTTTGTAACATCTTTTTCACAGGTTCCGGCAGTCTTCCCCGCTGCAATGCCTTCATCTGCTCCGGGGTTATCATCTTCATGGACGTACTCATCATAGAGTCAGACCTCATCAGCCCGTCCATCATTTTCTTTACATACACCGAAGTCTTAATCTCCAGGCCCATCTCCCCTCTCCACCTGTTCTCATACTCTGATATCTTACACTTGCCTGACACTGCCTCAGCAGCGGTTTCTCCTGCTACCTTCCCGCCTACCATTGCCGTGGGTATGCCGCCGCCGTTGGTAGCTATCAGGTGACCTGCCGCATCTCCGCATATCACAATGTTGTCTTTCACGGTCTCGGACGGAGCACCCCCCACTGGCACGATGCCGCTGATAACCGCTGTAATCCTGGCACCTTCGAACATCGGAGCCGCCCTGGGATGCTCATACATAAAGCGGTGCAAGTAATCCTGTGCCGACACACCTTTTTCGCACAATGGCTGCCTTATCCCCACTCCGATATTTGCGGTATCGCCGCCCTGGCTGATTATCCAGGCATAGCCGCCGGGTGCATAATCCCGTCCAAAAAACATCTCGACAGCTTCCCGGTCAATGTCAACTCCGGTAAGTTCGTATTCCAATGCCACTGCCCTGCCCATATCGTCGCTGCGATCAATAAGGCCTGCTGTTTTTGCAGCCAGTGATGTGGGGCCGTCCGCACCTATAATGACCTTTGCCTTGATATTAAATTCACCATGTATTCCCCTGACTGATACCCCATCCTGAGTAATGGAATCGGCACGGGTTCCTATCATCAACTCTGCCCCGGCACTGGCTGCTTCGCGGGCCAGGTGTTTATCGAACCGGCCCCGGTCCAGTACATCTGCCGGTACTTCGAACTCCTTTGGTTCCAGGTTAGGCGCGATAAAGCGATGGATGCGGGTGGAGGTATGGATACAGCTTTGCGGAATATCTTCCAGCGTATCAGGCAGGTCGGCACTGGGCAGCAGTTCTTCCAGTTCCTCATAACAGGGCAGGAAACCGCCACACTGGATGGGGGTGCCGATATCCTTTTTCTTGTCAATGAGCAGTACGGATGAGCCGGAGCGGGCCGCATACATGGCTGCAGTTGAGCCTGCCGGTCCGGCACCGATAACGATTATGTCGTAGGATTCTTCGGGGGTCATTATTATTCGTCTATTATCCTTGGTAATAAGATCCAGTAGACAAAATAGACTTAAACGTGACTATTTCATATGCAAAATATAAGTCGACTATATTAGACTTTTGTAGTGCTGATAAGTCG